>NZ_JASATP010000003.1:0-248195 GCF_038440375.1 Bacillus sp. OTU530 | reverse complement strand
GCAGAGGCGTAGTTGCACTTATACTTTATTTCTAAAATTTCTCACTACGTCGAATTGGCTCCTAGCTAGAAGCTTATCCCTCTTAAAGTATGATAAAAAGCCCGTCCATGGGCTTTTTATCATCTCTTTCCTTTTTCATACGGTACGCCAAGAGCTTTCGGTGCTTCCGCACGTCCAACAAAGCCAACAAGGGCAAGAATTGTGAATACATAAGGCAGGATTGTTAAAATCACGCTCGGAACACCTCTTAAAAACGGGATGGTCCCACCCGTAATAGCAAGTGATTGAGCAAAACCAAAAAACAAAGCGGCACCAAGCGCACCAATGGGATGCCATTTTCCAAAAATCATTGCAGCTAATGCAAGAAAGCCCTGTCCAGTAATCGTTCCGCCAGAAAAATTGCCGGAAATTGATGTAGCAAATACTGCACCTCCGACTCCTGCAAACATCCCGGAAATACATACAGCGGTATAACGCATTTTATACACATTAATTCCCATCGTATCCGCAGCCATCGGATGCTCCCCGACCGCTCGCAGACGCAAGCCAAACGGCGTCTTATAAATCATATACCATACAACAAAGGCAAGAATGATAGCAATATAGGATGTATACGGCACATCCGAGAAAAAGATTCTCCCGATAATCGGGATATCGGAAAGAATCGGGACATCCACCTTTTCAATGCGAAACTGAATAAAATCAGTTTGTCCCTTTCCAAAGATTTTCTTAATCGCAAACACCGTTAAGCCAAGAGCGAGAAAATTAATAGCAACACCGCTCACTGTCTGATCTGCTTTTAGTGTGATGGATGCGACCCCGTGAAGCAGCGCAAACAAGCCGCTGGCAATCGCTGCAACAATCAGTGACACCCATGGCGCTGCCGTCCCCCAGGTATCGCCCATTAAAAGTGTTGTAACGATTCCGATAAACGCACCAAACAGCATTAATCCCTCCAGTGCGATATTGACAACGCCGGATCGTTCGCTAAATACCCCGCCAAGCGCAGTAAAGATGAGCGGTGTTGCTGTATAAAGCGTTCCGGAAACAATAATCCCTAATAACTCCAAGAAGCTCATCTACTTCCCCTCCTTACTCAAACGGGAAAGCAACCAACGAAGGACGTAGCTGCTTGCCACAAAGAAAATAATAAAGGCGATGATCACATTAATGAGTTCGGATGGAACGTTAGCTGTAAAGTTCATTTGCGGCGCAGCACTTTTTAATCCGCCAAATAATAAAGCTGCAAGCAAAATACCAAAGGCGTTATTACCCCCAAGTAAAGCAACAGCAATCCCGTCAAATCCAATTCCCGTAAAGGAGGACATGGCAGTCATATTCTGAAAGGTGCCCAATCCTTCCATTGCTCCGCCAATCCCAGCAAATGCCCCTGCAATCGACATTGAAAGTACAATATTCCGGGAGACCTTCATCCCAGCGTATTGCGATGCATATGTATTAAACCCCACAGCTTTCAATTCATACCCAAGAGCTGTACGATCAATCAAAAACCACATCAGGACAGCCATAATAAGCGCAACAACAATGCCCCAGTGCAAGCGTGAGCCTCCTGTTATATTCGAAAGCATAGTAGATGCTAAGGAGGCCGTTTCCTGGATGTCGTAAGATTTTTCATTTCCGGCATCTAAAAAGCGTTTGATAAAATCATACGTGAGATACAAGGCAACATAATTCAGCATAATCGTCACAATGACTTCATTCACTTTAAATTTTCCCTTTAAAAATCCCGGAATAAATCCCCAGATTCCACCCGCAATCGCCGCTCCTAAAATAGAAAGGGGAATATGAAGGACACTTGGCAAATGCAGCGCATAACCAGCCCACACAGATGCGAACCACCCTACAAGAAGCTGCCCTTCGACACCGATATTAAACAGACCTGTGCGAAATGCAAATGCAACGGATAAGCCTGCCAGCACAAGCGGAATCATCGTACGAAGGGTCTCTCCAAATGCCCGGGGTGTTCCGACCATCCCTTCCCATAATGCACCGTACCCAGCAATAGGATCATAACCGCTTACCATCATCACAATTGCGCCGACAAGCAGACCAAATACAGCTGATACAATTGGTACTAACACTCCAATCATCCGGGGCGATAATGTAATTTTAGGCATCTTCCTTCACCCTCTCTCTCTGCTTGCCGCCAGCCATTAGTAATCCAAGCTCTTGTTCATCTGTTTGCTTAGCATCTACAATATCAACAATTTGTCCCTCATAGATAACCGCAATCCGATCGCTCACATTAATAACTTCATCCAACTCTAAGGAAATAAGCAATACTGCCTTGCCTTTATCACGCTGCTCAATGAGCTTTTTATGAATAAATTCAATGGCGCCAACATCAAGCCCCCGAGTTGGCTGCGCTGCGATTAACAATTCTGGATTACGATCCACCTCACGTGCGATAATAGCTTTTTGCTGATTTCCTCCAGACAAAGCGCGTGCAGGTGTATATTCACTCGGTGTGCGGACGTCGAATTGCTGAATCAGCATTTTTGCTTTCTCATACACCTTGTTAAAATTTAGAATGCCACCTTTTGAAAATGGCGGCTTATAGTAGGTTTGCAGCACCATATTGTCACCAATTGAAAAATCTAGTACAAGTCCGTGCTTATGACGATCCTGCGGAATATGCCCTACCCCTTCCTCTGTGATGCGGCGGGTCGGCCAATTTGTAATCTCTTTCCCGCTTAGCGTAATAGATCCTGACTCAACTTTTCGTAAGCCGGTAATGACTTCAATCAGCTCGCTTTGGCCATTGCCTTCTATCCCGGCAATGCCCATCACTTCTCCCGCACGAACGGTTAAGTCCAGCCCCTTTACAGCAGGGAGGCCGCGGGTATCATGCACAGTCAAATTACGGATGCTAAGCACATCCTGACTAGGCTTTGCGTCTGACTTTTCTGTTTTAAAGCTCACTTGACGCCCGACCATCAACTCTGCTAATTTGTCCTCATTTGTCTCCGCAATTGTCACTGTTCCAATTCCTTTTCCTTTGCGGATAATCGTACAACGGTTGCTTACCTCCATAATTTCCTTCAGTTTATGTGTAATGAGAACAATGGATTTTCCCTCATGCACGAGACGCTTCATAATAGCGATTAGTTCATGAATTTCCTGCGGAGTTAATACTGCCGTTGGTTCATCAAAAATCAAAATTTCTGCACCACGGTATAGCGTTTTTAAAATTTCCACACGTTGCTGCATCCCAACAGAAATGTCCTCAATTTTCGCATACGGATCTACCGCCAAGCCGTATTGCTCAGACAGCTTTTTAATTTCTAGCGCAGCATCTGCAATATTAATTTTGCCACCCTTCGTCGGTTCATTTCCGAGAATGATATTTTCTGTTACAGTGAAATTATGCACAAGCATAAAATGCTGGTGCACCATGCCAATTCCTAAATCGTTTGCAACGTTTGGACTTGTAATCTTAACCGGTTTTCCTTTCACCCGAATTTCGCCTTCCTCGGGCTGATACAAGCCAAACAACACATTCATTAGTGTGGATTTTCCGGCACCATTCTCTCCTAGCAGTGCGTGAATCTCACCCTTTTTCACTTGAAGTGTAATATTGTCATTTGCAACAATACCTGGAAAGATTTTGGTGATGCCATTCATTTCAATTACATACTCATAGCTCATAGCAAGACCTCCTCCATTGGAAGCTCCATATAGTGTATGGTAAAGAAAACTCGCCGATTGGCGAGCCCTGCTTTTGGGCGAAGACAGAGGCGTAGTTGCCCTTATACTTTGTTCCTAAAATTTCTAACTACGTCGAATCGGCCTCCAGCTAGAAATTTATACTTTCTTAAAGTGTAAAGAAAACCCGCTGATTGGTGAGCCTGCCCCCCGAGCGAAGACGGAGGCGTAGCCCTACTTACACTGTATTCCTAAAATTCCCCACTACGTCGAATTGACTTCTAGCTAGGAATTTATACTTTCTTACAGTGAAAATACATACGAAGGCTAGCTCTCTGAACTAACCCTCGCACTGCTTTTCTTCTCTACTTCTTTAAAGCAGCTTCATATACCTTATATTCTTCTTCCGTAGCTGGAACCTTGATTTCACCGTTCAAAATTTTCTTCGTGAATTCCTCTACCTTTGTTTGCGCATCTTGACTGACATTATCTTTTGTAGGTGCAATGCCTACTCCCTCTTCCTTGAGGCCAAACTCAAGCGTTTTCCCGCCCTCTAATTTGCCATCCTTCATTTCTTGAGCTACTTCAGCCACCGCTACATCAACGCGCTTGACCATAGAAGTTAATGTTACGTTTTCTGGCATGCCTTCTTGATGCTGATCACGGTCAACACCAATTACCCAGACCTTTGTGCCTTTTTTCGCACGATTTTTCGCCTCTGTAAATACGCCATTTCCAGTTGCGCCAGATGCATGATAAATAACATCCACACCTTGCCCATACATCGCCGATGCTAGAACAGAGCCTTTTTCCGGCTTATCGAACGCTTCCGCATACTCAGCGACAACCTCAATATTCGGATTCACTGCCTTTACTCCCGCTTTAAATCCATACTCAAACTTTTGAATGAGCGGACTTTTTGTTCCGCCGATAAAGCCGACCTTATTCGATTTTGTTGTTAGAGCCGCAACAACACCGACAAGAAAGGAACCTTCATTTTCCTTAAATGTAATGCTTGTGACATTCTTTTTGTCAATCACGCTGTCAACAATCGCAAATTGGTTGTTTGGAAATTGATCTGCTACCTTTTCAACAGCTTCCTGCATTAAGTAGCCGATACCAAATGTTAGGTTATAGTTGCCTTCAGCGAATTTTGTTAGGTTTGGCTCATATTCAGAATCGCGAGTAGACTGCAAATAACGGTAGTCTTCATTCTCTTTCAAACTGTTCTTTTTACCAAACTCTGTTAATCCCTCCCAAGCAGACTGGTTAAAAGATTTATCGTCCACCCCGCCAACATCTGTAACCATGCCAACTTTAAAACCACTGGTTTTTTTCGTATCGCCAGCTTCCTTATTAGCGTTACCGCAAGCCCCTAACATAGTGCTAGCAGCCAGTGTTAAAGATAAAAGTAGCCCTGCTTTTTTCTTCATCCTCTATGTCCCTCCTAGTTGATATAAAAGAAATGGATATATATATCATGTCCCTTTCTTTCCTTCATCTTCCTAAAAAGAACAAATAAAATTACAATGGTTTCATTTTTTGTAAAACAAATAAAAGGTACAAACAGGAGAAATGCAAAATTGCGTTTCTCTCGTTTGTACCTTTTTTACACTGTAGGAAAGGATAAATTCCCAGCTGGAAGTTCATTCGACGCAGTGGGGAATTTTAGGAATACAGTATAAGTAGGGCTACGCCTCTATCTTCGCCCAAGGACAGGGCTTGCCAATCGACGAGTTTTCTTTACGAACTTTTTTCTTGTACGTCCTTCACCAATACTTCGCGTGGCTTGCTTCCTTCATACGGACCAACAACTCCGTTCATTTCCATTGCGTCAATTAAACGGGCCGCACGCGTATAGCCAATCCGAAAGCGCCTTTGCAGCATAGAGACGGAAGCTGTTTGCATATCTACAACAAGTTGTACTGCCTCCTCATATAAATTATCCTCTACATCCTGCACACTCTCTGTTCCCTCTTTCGGGATCATATCCTCCTGATATTGCGCTTTTTGTTGTGATATGACATACTCCACAACTTTTTCGACTTCTTCATCAGATAAAAATGCACCTTGTACACGAATCGGTTTCGATGCCCCCACCGGAAGAAACAGCATGTCCCCGCGGCCAAGAAGCTTATCTGCTCCCCCTGTATCCAAAATGGTACGTGAATCAGTTTGCGATGAAACAGCAAAGGCGATCCTTGAGGGAATATTCGCTTTAATGACGCCCGTAATGACATCAACGGATGGACGCTGTGTTGCTAGTATTAAATGAATGCCGGCTGCACGTGCCATCTGGGCGAGACGCATAATGCTATCTTCCACATCTGAGGAAGCAACCATCATGAGATCAGCAAGCTCGTCCACAATTACAACAATATAAGGCAATGTTGGCTGCTTTGCATCCGCATGCTCATTATATTGGTTCACGTACTCATTATACCCTTCAATATTACGCGTTCCGCTATGAGCAAATAACTCGTAGCGTCTCTCCATTTCACTTACAACCTTTTTTAGTGCCTGTGATGCTTTTTTCGGATCTGTGACAACAGGTGCAAGCAGATGCGGCACACCATTATACATGTTCAGCTCTACCATTTTTGGATCGATCATCATCATTTTCACTTCATGCGGCTTTGTCCGCATCAAAATACTGATAATGATACCATTAATACAAACACTTTTTCCGCTGCCAGTTGCACCAGCAACAAGAAGATGCGGCATTTTATTAAGCCGTGCAACAACTGCCTCACCAGCAATATCACGGCCAAGACCAATCAATAGCTTCTCGTCCTGATGTTTGCTTGCTTTCCCTTCAAGAACCTCCCGCAGTGTGACCATTGCGATTTCCGAGTTTGGTACCTCGATACCAATTGCCGACTTCCCTGGAATAGGCGCCTCAATCCGTATATCCTTCGCAGCTAAAGCAAGTGCTAAATCATCACTTAAACTGACAATCTTACTAACCTTCACACCTGTCCCTGGATATACCTCATATTTTGTAACAGCCGGTCCCCTATGCACCTCTGTCACCTTAGCTTTCACACCAAAGCTTTTGAAGGTTTCTTCTAATATCTCAACATTTTCCTTTATTTTATCTGTATCATCAGCAATGCCCCGTTTGCTCGGCGATTTGAGCAAATCCAGCGACGGAATGGTATAATCCTTTGCTTCAACGTGCACAAACTGCAGGTTTGGCTCAGGAACAGCTATAACTGCTGGTTCTGCTGCGCCTTCCTCCTTCTGCGGCGTTGGAATGCCTAAATTAATCTTGATTGTCCGATTTTCCTCCTTTGGCGGTGCTGCTGGAGGCTCATCATCCTCCCCGTGCAAGGCATATGTATCATTAATAATAATAGGAGGCGTATCTTCTTCTTCATCCTCATCTGCTTGTTGCTCCATTATAGCTCTTTCATGACGCTCGCTTCTTGTTTTCGTAGCTTTCTTTTTCTCCGTTTTCTCCGCTGCTCGACTTTCCTTCCAACCTTTATAATCCTGACCAAATGCCGCTAGCTGTCCTCTGACAAGCATAAAAACCGGAGACAACACCTCGCCCAAATGCTTATTTGTAATACAAAGAAGACCAAGCACAATAAAAATCGCTCCAATAATGTAAGCTCCCATCGCATCAAATAAAAAATAACATGAGGCAAACATAAGCGCCCCGAGCATGCCTCCTCCTAGATCCTTAGAGCCAATTTCCCCTTTTGCTTCCATGAGGAACAAATCCTTCGTGTTCACAATAACAGACGGACTTGGAAGCTTTCCGTTGTTAGTTAGCATTTGAAACAATGTCACATGGCTGAACATTAAAATAGCCAGTACGATTAAATACACTCCAATCATACGTTTAGTCGCTAAATTCGGCCATTGCCGCTTTAGCACAAAATACACAGACAAACTGATTGCCCCAAGCAAGCCAATCATGTACCATTGGCCAAAGAAAAAGCGGAAAAACAAAACAAAAGCCTTTCCGATCACACCAAGCTGTAAAATTGTAATGAGAGAGAGCGCGAAAAGAGACAAACCGACAATCTCGTAGCGCATCGTTGGCCGCACTGATTGCCGTTCCTTCATTTTTTTACCTCTCTTTTGCTTTGTCATTTTTTCACCTCGAAACTTATTATACATAAAAAGCAGACACTGCTCGCCCTTGCTCCCGGCGTAAAACCCCCCGCGCACCAAAAACACACGGTTCGGGAAAAACTTATTCATAGAAGCTCTCCGTGTGTTCCTTGGCACACAAGGCGCTTTTTATCTTTTGTGCCGAAGGTTATTCCGGAGATCGGAGCAGGCCGTGGGAACTAGATAATTCCAAAAAAAGGAATACTTTCTTAATTTGGAACGGAAGAAAGCAGCCTTGTTGGCTGCTCCATCTGTCGTTTTTCTTTATATTATACTATATATTCCTTTTAAATTCCTGCTTTTTATCATTTCCCTACAGAAGACCCCCACTTCAAGCACATAATGAGCGTAGTCCGTTGGTAAGTGGGGCGAGTTCAATGAATGATCACTTTTTGCCCGGGCTGGTATTGTAAGTAATGCTGCGGATCACTGCTCAATATTCGTACAACCTTATACTCGTTATCAGGCGTTGCCTCCACAACCAAATCGCAACCGCCGCAATTTACAAGCCTTTGCTTTGTAAATACTGTCTCATCTACTGGGTATAAGACTTCTTCCGGCAGGATTGTATATAAAATCATTGCAGCAGTCCCCCTCCTTCTTGGGGCTGCACACGGCTGTCAATCATTTCATTTAACTTGCGGAGGGCAGGACCTATTCCTCCCACCTCATCGATGAGACCGTATTTAACGGCATCAATCCCCACAACATTCGTGCCAATATCACGTGTTAAATTCCCCTTCGCAAACATAAGCTCTTTGAATCGATCTTCCGTCACCTTTGAATTCTTAGTGACAAACCGAATGACACGTTCCTGCATCTTATCCAGATATTCGAACGTTTGCGGAACGCCAATCACCAAGCCCGTTAAGCGGATTGGATGAATCGTCATTGTCGCTGTTTCTGCAATAAAGGAATAATTTGTAGAGACGGCGATCGGAACACCGATGGAATGTCCTCCTCCCAGTACGATAGAAACAGTGGGCTTAGATAGAGAGGCAATCATTTCAGAAATGGCGAGACCTGCCTCCACGTCTCCCCCTACTGTATTTAATAAAATAAGCAATCCTTCAATTTTTGGATTTTGCTCGATGGCAACAATTTGCGGAATAACATGTTCATATTTTGTCGTTTTATTTTGAGGAGGGAGCTGTACATGTCCCTCAATTTGTCCAACAATTGTTAAGCAGTGAATGCGGGATTCATTTAGCTGCGGGACATTTGTTTGTCCAAGCTGCTGTATTTTTTCCACAATGCTATCTTTTACTTCTTCTTTTTTTTCCGTTCCTTCTTGGTTTATTATGTATTCGCGATCTGCCATAATCCTGCTCCTTTCGCCATTATACAAGTAGTATTTGTTACATTCCGTTTTTCATGCGGAGAAAGGACATGCATATGAAGTCAATATCGAATCTATAGGTGAGAAGGGTCATCCCGCTATCCAAAAACAAAGCGCTCCTGCCGGGAGCGCTTTGTTTTTATTTTAAGATAAGAAAGTATAACTTTTCGGGGCGATGTCTTCGCCAATCAGCGAGTCTGCTTTATTAGACTTCCATGATGATCGGTAAAATCATTGGCTTTCGCTTCGTTCTCTCAAATAAGAATTGACTGAGAGAGTCACGAATATTTTGTTTTAATGTAGACCATTCAATAGCGTATTCCCGAATGGATTGCTCAATAATTTCCTTCACTAGCCTCGCAGAACCATCAATAAGCTGTTCAGACTCTCGTACATATACAAAGCCGCGCGAAATGATCTCTGGGCCAGATACAATTGTTTTTGCTTCCTTGCTAAGCGTAATAACAACTACAAGGATGCCATCCTGAGAGAGCAGCTTCCGATCACGCAATACGATATTACCAACGTCCCCAACACCAAGACCATCAATTAACACATTACCAGCTTGTACCTTCGTTCCAGCTTTCGCTCTACCTTCCTTGAACTCGATAACCTCGCCTTTTTCTACAATAAAAGTACGGTGAGGTGAAATACCAGTAGCAGATGCAAGCTTCGCATGTGCCTTTTGCATACGGAATTCCCCATGTACGGGAATGAAATATTTCGGCTTCATAATATTTAACATTAACTTTAATTCTTCTTGACTTGCATGACCCGATACGTGAATTTTCTTTTCGCCGTAATATATAACATTAGCGCCAGCACGAAACAGCAGGTCAATCGTCTTGGACACAGATATTTCATTCCCCGGAATCGGACTAGCTGCAATAATCACTGTATCACCTTTTCGAATGGCTACTTGTTTGTGTGCATTTTTAGCCATTCGTGAGAGTGCTGCCATCGGTTCTCCCTGACTGCCTGTTGTTAAAACTGCTATCTTACACTCTGGATAATTATCAATATCCTGCAGTGAAATTAACATGTCGTCTGGAATATGCAAGTAACCAAGATTGCGAGCAATATCCACAACCTTCACCATGCTTCGGCCCACGACTGCTACCTTCCGATCATTTTCAAAGGCTGCATCAAATACTTGCTGAAGGCGGTGAACATTTGATGCAAAGGAAGCAACAATAATCCGCCCCTCCGCATTATGAAATTCTTTTGAAATCTCTACACCTACTGATCTTTCAGAGCCGGTAAAGCCAGGACGCTCCGCATTTGTGCTGTCCGACAATAAACATAGCACACCCTCGTTACCGATTTGTGCCATCTTTCCAATGTCAGCGCCATATACGTCCACAGGAGTTTGATCAAATTTAAAATCACCTGTATAAACAATCGAACCTTGTGAGGTATGAACACATATCCCGACTGCATCAGGAATGCTATGCGTCACACGGAAAAATGAAACTTGTGCGGTTTCAAATTCCAAAACAGAATTTGCATCTATAGTTTTTAATGTTACACGTCCAAGCAATCCTGCCTCGCTCAATTTATCTTCAACTAATGCTAATGTTAAGCGTGTACCGTAAACCGGAACAGGTAGCTTTCTTAGTACGTATGAAACACCACCAATATGATCTTCGTGACCGTGCGTTAAGAAAATCCCTTTTACTCGTTCCTTATTTTCCTGCAAATACGTGATATCAGGGATTACAATATCAATTCCGAACATCTCTTCCTCTGGAAACATCAATCCAGCGTCTACGACAAAAATATCCGAATCTACTTCAATAACATACATGTTCTTGCCAATTTCCCCTACTCCACCTAGGGCGAATACTTTAATTTTTTCTGTCTCTTTCCTCACCTTTTAACCTCCAAATTTTGTTAAGTATACCCGTACTAAGTCACTTAGAGATATTATACCTGATACAAGAAATAGAATACAAGTTAATTTCTAGCAATGAACAGGGTTTTAACAGATCCCGCAACATGCCCGAACCGATAAAGAAAACTCGCCAATTGGCGAGCCCTACTTATACTTTATTCCTAACATTTCTCGCTACGTCGAATTGGCATCGAGCTAGAAATTTATCCTTTCTTAAAGTGTAATAAAAACGAAAAGAAGCTAATCACCTACCGCTATATGTAGGTAATTAGCTTCCTTTTCTTCTCAAGCCGACTTTTTCAGCATCTTTGCAGCATAAAAACAAGTTGTGTTTTCTTTATTGACGCGGAATCGACTGAACGATTTGTGACAATTGCTTTTGCTCGCTTTCACTTAAAGGAGCGAGCGGCAAACGTACAGATCCAGCGTCTGTTCCGAGCATTTGCATTGCTGCTTTAACAGCAGTTGGATTTGGAGCCATAAACAGCGCCTTTGTAATGCGCAGTACAAATTGATGAAGACGCTGCGCCTTTTTCGTGTCACCGCTTCGGAAAGCAGCAATCATCGCCTGTATATCATTGCCGATTACATGAGCAGCAACGGAAATAACACCATTTGCGCCAACTGCAAGTGCTGGCAACGTTAAGCCGTCATCACCGCTGTAAACAGCAAAGTTTTCATCCGTTCTCTCAATAATTTCTGTCATCGCCAAAACGTCACCAGATGCATCCTTTAGCGCCATAACGTTTGGCAGCTGTGATAAACGAACGATTGTATCAACCGTCACATTTATGGAGGTACGTCCTGGGATATTATAAAGCATAACAGGAAGCTTCGTGCTCTCAGCAATCGTTTTGAAATGCTGATACAGTCCTTCTTGATTTGGCTTATTGTAGTACGGCGCCACAAGCATTACCGCATCTACACCTGTTTCTTCCGCTTTCTTCGTTAATTCAATTGAAGCTTGTGTGTTATTATTGCCCGTTCCAGCGACAACCGGAATTCTTCCTTTCACTACCTCTACAACATGGCGAAATAGCGCTAGCTTTTCGTCTGTTGTTAAGGTTGGGGATTCTCCGGTCGTCCCCGCTACTACAAGGGCTGTTGTTCCGTTATCGATTAAATATTCCACTAATTGCGTTGTTTTCGCGAGGTCAAGACGCCCATCTTGATCAAACGGCGTCACCATCGCAGTCGCAACTGCTCCAAAATCGATCATGCTCTCACTCCTTAATGTTCCACTTGCTTTGCTTCCGCTAATTGAAAGGCGCCGTGCAGAGCATTTACAGCCTCCACTAAATCGCTTTCCTTGACGAGCACCCAAATGGTCGTATAACTGTCGGCTGATTGTAAAATTTGAATCCCTTTCTCTGACAACGCCGTTACAATTTTGGACGTTACGCCGGGGACACCTGTAATACCAGCACCAACAATAGATACCTTTGCACATCGACGCGCAACAAGTGGCTCATAGCCGATGGCGCGCAGCACAGTAACGGCACGATCTGCTAAATCATCGCTCACTGTGTAGGCAACGCCTGTCGGAGAAATATTAATAAAGTCTACACTAATTCCTTCATTCGCCATTTCCTTGAACACTTGCGCATGCAAATCGTACGGGCCATCCTTAGCGAGCACCTTGATCTGTGTTACATTTGGTACGTGTGCAATTCCCGTTACAAGACGTTCTTGAACATCTCTCCCCTTCACTGCACCTCCATATGCTGTAACAAGCGTTCCAACACCGTCAGAATAAGTGGAACGAACACGGATGGGCACCTTTGCATGCATCGCAATTTCAACAGCTCGCGGGTGTATGACCTTCGCCCCCTGATACGCCATATTACAAATTTCATTGTATGTCACCACATCGAGCGGTCTTGCATCCTGTACAATACGTGGATCAGCGGTCATCACACCCTCTACATCTGTAAAAATGTCAATATATTCCACCTGGAGTGCCACTCCGAGAGCAGAAGCAGATGTGTCGCTGCCACCGCGTCCGAGCGTTGTCGGGTCACCGGTTTTCGTTTGTCCTTGAAAACCGGTGACAACTACGACATCAAACTCGCGCAACGTCTTCAATAAGCGGTCGCACTTCATTTCTATAATCTTTGCATTTGTAAAATCATCATTTGTGACAAAACCGGCCTGCGCTCCGGTAAAAGCAGAGGCGTTAATCCCATTCTCGTTTAACATGTTGGAAAACACGACAGCAGAAATTATCTCGCCACAGGATAAGAGAAGATCTTGCTCACGTTTAGAAATACGGGAGTTCTTATCCTTCACTAAGCTAAGAAGCGTGTCGGTTGCATACGGCTCTCCTTTTCGACCCATTGCCGATACAACTACAACAACCTTGTATCCTTCCTCTAATGCCCTTGCGATATGTTTGAACGCATGCTTTCTGCCGTTTTCATCGCGTACAGATGTACCGCCGAATTTTTGCACAATAATTTTCATGTTTGCACCCTCTTTGATGTTACACTAATCCTAGTTTCACCAATCGTTCTGCAATTTGAACTGAGTTCCAAGCGGCACCTTTTAACAAATTATCAGATACAACCCAAAGATGGAAGCCTTTGTCATTATTCAAATCTTTACGGATGCGGCCAACAAATACCTCGTTTTTGCCTGTTGCATCAAGAGGTGTTGGGTACAGCTGCTCCGCTGGATTATCTTGAAGCACAACGCCTTCTGCGCTCGCTAAAAGAGTACGAAGATCTTCCACTGTTACTCCGTCCTGTTCTACTTCAATATATAAAGACTCAGAATGTCCCGATACAACTGGGAGACGTACGCAAGTTGCTGCGACTTCTAATTCTGGCATATGCATAATTTTTTTCGTTTCATTAATCATTTTCATTTCTTCATAAGTAAAGCCATTGTCCGTAAATTTATCAATTTGCGGAATTGCGTTGAACGCGATTGGATAATGTTTATCCAAGGCCTTCACAGGCAAGATGTTTGCTTCTGGAGTTTCTCCATTGAGCATCGCTTGCGCTTGTGTTTTCAATTCTTCGATTGCAGTCACACCTGCACCAGACACCGCTTGGTATGTTGATACAATTACACGGCCTAATCCGTATGCTTGGCGAATCGGCTCAAGTGCTACAACCATTTGAATTGTAGAGCAGTTTGGATTTGCGATGATGCCGTTATGCTCAAGCAAATCTTTTTCATTTACTTCCGGCACTACAAGCGGTGTGTTTGCATCCATACGGAACGCGCTTGTGTTATCAACAACAATGGCACCGCGCTTTGCCGCTTCCGGCGCAAGCTCTAAAGATACAGACCCACCTGCGCTAAATAAAGCGATATCCACTCCTTCAAAGCTCTCTGGAGTTGCTTCTTGGATTGTAAATTCTTCACCTTTAAATACTAGCTTCTTGCCCGCCGAACGTTTTGAAGATAAAAGTGTTAACTTTCCGATTGGAAAGTTGCGGTTTTCTAAAGTTTTTAACATTTGTTCTCCAACTGCGCCGGTTGCTCCGACTACAGCAACATGAAAAGCTTGTTTCTTTGTCATGACTAGACCCCTTTCAGCACTACTTGCTTGCAAAAAGATGGAGCCTATTGTCGTCTCCATCTTTATTAGAACAATTTTACCATACTTGTTGCAAAGTCATGAGATTTTTTTTTGAAAATTGTTGCGTTTTTTGAGTATTAATTCATATAACGGAATTTTTCTACAATTACTGGTTGGAATTGCTTTCCTTCTATGGAAGAAACAACTGTATCACGAAGCAGTTCCATACGAGCAACCATTGAATTCGGCTTTTTCTCTGGCGCATCCTGCCCAAATGGAACAAAATAAATATTTTTTGTTGCCATCAAACGCATAAGATTTACACCATTTAGTCCGAGGGCATCATTCGTTGAAATCGCAAGCACAACCGGCTTGCAATTGCGCAATGTTGCTTTTATTGCCATAAGCACCGGGGAATCTGTCATCGCATTGGCAAGCTTGCTCATGGAGTTTCCTGTCATCGGAGCAACGACCATGCAATCAAGCGGAAGCTTAGGACCAAGGGGCTCAGCTCCTACAATACTGTCAATCACCGGAAATCCCGTAATTTCTTCGATTTTCCGAACCCATTCTTCTCCTTCTCCAAAACGGGTATTTGTTGATTTTAAGGTATAGGAAACAACAGGCCGCACCTCTGCCCCCTCATCGACAAGCTGCTGCAAATAGGGCATAACTTCTGCATACGTACAATGGGATCCTGTAAATCCAAACCCAATGCGTTTTCCTTTTAAACTCATTTGCCATTCTCCTTTCTTACCTTTAAATCCTCTGTGAATAAGGAGGATAGTACATTTGCAAGAATTTGCCCCGCAGTTTTCGGTGCAACAATACCTGGAAGGCCTGGTGCCAAAAAGGCCTTGACGCCCCTTTTCTCAGCATAGCGAAAATCAGTCCCGCCCGGCTTTGATGCTAAGTCGACAATCAGTGTATGCGCTGGCATCTTTGCAATCACACTTGCCGTTACGATAAGATGCGGAATCGTATTAATTACGATATCAACATCATGCACTTCTTTCTCTAAATCCTGCATCTGAAACGGTGTAAATGTCATTTCTGTAATGCGGGCAATGTGCTCAGAGCGGCGTGCCCCCACTTTCACATGTGCTCCTAGCGCTTGAAACGTACGCGCTACACTCATTCCTGTTCTTCCAAAGCCAAGCACCATTACCTTCGAACCATGTATTGTATAATCGGTATGCTGAATTACCATCATAATGGTGCCTTCTACGGTTGGAATCGAGTTATAAATAGCCACGTCATCGCGCTCAAATAACTTAACGAGCTTTCTTTGGCAGGACGAAGCCAAGTTATCTAAGTAAGCATTGCTAATCCCAGAATATATAGTGAAATGCGGCGACGTTCTTTCTATTTGTTCTTTTGTCAGCACTACTTTCTCGTTTGAAAAAATTGTATCAATTCCGCCTTCTGTATTTGTCCCGGCTACCGGTAAAACCACTGCATCTAACGAGGCGAAGTCCAATTCGTGCATGTGTTCCTTAGAAGCTCCCGTAAATCCATGATCCAACTGATCGAAGCCGACTAATGACAACTTTGCATCCAATTCAATTAGCTTTCGGATGACCTCAAGCTGTCTCGCATCTCCTCCTATCACAGCTATATGCATGTCAGTTAACATATTCCGCTTCACCTTCTTTTTCAGCTAATCTATATAAGCAAATCGCCTAACTCTTTAGTTTCCTCCACATCATATGTATCGTACAAGAGTAAGGTGATTGTATAGCAGGAAAAAGAACATGAAAAAAGACGGCTATCGGGCCGCCTCTCATACACTATTCCTGATAATCTGATAAATCAAAAATAATCATGTCCTGCCCAACCTTTTTCAAGCGGCTCCAAGAAACACGCGTCTCCTGTTGTGAACGTTTGAATGCATTCCACTTACCAAGTGGAATAATCAGAGCTTGAATCTTTCCATCCTGTTCATCAATTTCTAAATCCGCATGCCCAAGTATCCCCATCCGCTCTGCACGCTCTAAATCGACAATCTCCTTTCCGCTTAACTCACTTAACCTCATTTTTCTCACCCCCGTCTACTTACTACGTATTCGGACAACTAAAAAAAAATACCTACAAGTTAAGACTTGTAGGTAATACCTTTTGGAAGCGTTCCTGTCGGGCTAATAAGCGCCGCAGAAAATTCGTCCGTAAAGGTGCTGCGAATAAGTTGATCCACATGTTCTTTAGTCACACTGTTTACGCTCTCAATAATCTCATCAAGAGATCGGTGTTTTTTCAACAGCAGCTCATTTTTACCGTTTCGGCTCATGCGGCTGTTCGTGCTCTCAAGGCTGAGCATTAAACTCCCCTTCAGCTGCTCCTTGCTATTGCGAAGCTCCTTCTCTGTAATCCCGGTACCCTTGAGCTTATCGAGCGTTTGTCCAATCGTTTCATATAGGGTTTCAAGCTGCTGGTTTCCTGTACCTGCGTAAATCGTTAGCATCCCTGTATCTTCATAAGAAGAGTGGTAGGAGAAAACGGAATACGCTAACCCGCGCTGTTCACGCACTTCTTGAAATAAACGGCTGCTCATGCTTCCTCCCAAAACATTGTTCAGCACGATAAAGCTGTATACATCCTCAGACCCAATGCTCAGCCCTTTATATCCTAAGCATAAGTGAGCCTGTTCCGTTTCCTTCTTGCGGGATACACGATTTGTATGAAATTGCGGCTTATGTACAGATTGACGGTTTGTCACTCCCTCATAACCACCGAAGTAGGATTCTACTGTTTGCATGAATGATTCATCTACATTACCAGCAATTGAAATTACAACATTTTCGGGCGTATAATGATCTTTTATGTATTGGCGAAGCGTATCACCAGTAAATGTGGCTAACGTCTCCTCTGTTCCCAAAATCGGATACGCAAGCGGATGGGATTCATATGTTGCCTTTGTCAGCAAATCATGCACGATATCATCTGGTGTATCTTCATACATTTTGATTTCTTCATATACAACATTTCTTTCCTTTTCGAGTTCTTCCTCCACAAATGTTGAATTGAAAAACATATCTGCTAAAATCTCAAGCGCATACTTAGCATGCTCATCCAATACCTTTGCGTAATAGCACGTATATTCCTTTGAAGTAAACGCATTGACTTGTCCGCCGATGCTATCAAAGGATTCGGCAATATCCCGCGCTGTGCGTGTTGTTGTCCCTTTAAAAAACATATGCTCTAAAAAGTGAGAGATGCCGTTGTTTTTCTCATTTTCATTGCGCGAACCCGTATGAATCCACACACCGATGGCAACGGAACGAACGGTAGGGATATGTTCAAATACAATTCTTACACCGTTTTTACAAGTATATTTATTAATCAAGTGCCATCCTCCTATAGTTCAATTTTGCTCTTGCTAGAAATATGGTGCTATCATTTAATCATATCAATTTTATAAAGCTCTGTCATGTAAATCTGTTTAATCTATTCGTTTTTCATCAAGCAGCATGGATACGCTTCCGATTTTATATCCTTTTTTCTTTAATTGTACAATGAGTGTATCAAGAGAACGCGCAGTAGGCGAGGTAGGATGCATCAAAACAATAGCACCTGGATGCACTTTTGTAAGTACACGATTCAATAATACGCTTGGCTCAGGCCGCTGCCAGTCAATTGTATCTACCGTCCACATAATCGTTCCCATTCCATGCTTGGCAGCAAGTGTTACAACCTCATCACGAAAACTGCCGCTTGGGGGTGCAAACCAACGCACCTGTTGATTTGTTGTTACTTCGATCATAGCATTTGTTTTCGTTAACTGCTCCTCAATCGCTCTCGCCGATAGTGTTTTCATATTCGGATGCGTATATGAATGATTCCCTACCTCTTGGTCTGCTTCTGCAATCATTTTTGCAAGACTTGGATTCTCCTTCACCCAGCGTCCCTCTAAAAAAAAGGTGGCTTTTACATTATGCTTTTTTAATGTTTCTAACATATTCGGGAGATATTCATTTCCCCATGCGACATTAATCGTAAGAGCTACCATTTTTTTCTCAGGATGCCCCCGGTAAACCGGTGCGGGTGATAAATCCTGTAAATGTACCTTTGGAGGCACCTCTTCAAAAACAAGTTTATTTTTATCAAATACACCTTGCTTTTCCATATTCCTATATGAGGCCTGTACATCAACAATACGGCCGTTATAGCCCGGCACTGCCTTCCATATCTTATCGATCTTTGCGTCGTCAGCAGGAATATTGTATTCCTTTGCTTTTTGCGCAATCTCTTCATACAAAGGTGCTTGCAATTTAGCAGCCTGTACAGCCTCCATTTTCATATCCTGTAAATAATGAGCTGTATATGGATTTTGAACTGATATGTAGACAAGCGCAACTAGACAGAAAAAAGCGGCAATGCGATATAGCTGTTTCCTCATCCGTTATACCTCCTCCTCACACACTATGTATACTTCTTTCACAGTAGAACAAAAACGCGGACATGTCTCGTGTTGCCCGTAAACAGGATCCTCTTACCTAGTAAGAGTTTTTTCAGCGAGGTTTGTCCCTACAGCGAGCAGGTCAAGAATCCTTCATCGCTCTCTAGCATGGCCCCTTTCTTATTGTATAAAAAAAGGCCACAGGTTATCCCGTGGCTGCTGAAAAAGTACTTGTTTTGCGTAAGAAGCAAGTTCGTTAGTTATACACAGATAGAGAAAACTCGCCGATTGACAAGCCTTGCCCTTAGGTGAAGACAGAGACGTAGTTGCCCTTATACTTTATTCCTAAAATTTCTAACTACGTCGAACTGTCTTCCTGCTAGAAATTTATACTTTCTTAAAATGTAAAGTGAAAGTGAAAAGAAGCTAACCTCCTGCATATTTGTAGGCGGTTAGCTTCTTTTTCTTTTGAAAGGAATATTTCAGATGCTCTTGTTACCTGAGGATCTGCTTATCCTTATTCCTGCGTTTGCTGTTCTCTTTCTCTTTGTTCTCTCTGCTCTTTTAGGAGCACTTTACGGGATAAATTCACACGGCCTTGCTTATCAATTTCAATAACCTTGACAAGAACCTCATCACCGATTGCGACAACGTCCTCTACTTTAGGAACGCGCTCCTCTGCCAATTCGGAAATATGAACAAGACCATCTTTTCCACTGAACAGTTCCACAAATGCACCGAACTTTTCAATGCGTTTGACTTTGCCTAAGTAGATTTGACCAACCTCTACTTCACGCACAATATCTTCGATGATTTTCTTCGCTTTTTGATTCATCTCTTCATTTGTTGAAGCAATGAACACTGTACCATCTTGTTCAATATCAATTTTCACGCCAGTTTCTTCGATGATCTTATTGATTTGCTTTCCGCTTGGTCCAATGACATCGCGAATTTTATCTGGATTAATCGTCATCGTTAAAATTTTTGGTGCATATTGTGACAGCTGTATGCGTGGCTCATTAATAACAGAAAGCATATGCTCTAGGATTTGCATGCGGCCAACCTTCGCTTGCTGCAGCGCTTCCTCTAAAATTTCACGAGATAAGCCTTCAATTTTAATGTCCATTTGCAATGCAGTTACACCTTTTGCAGTTCCTGCTACCTTAAAGTCCATATCACCAAGGTGGTCTTCCATACCTTGAATGTCTGTTAACACTGTGTAATGCTCTCCGGACTGCACAAGCCCCATTGCAATCCCTGCCACTGGCGCCTTAATCGGAACACCTGCATCCATCATCGCAAGTGTGCTTGCACAAATACTTGCTTGTGATGTAGAGCCATTTGATTCCAATACCTCAGACACAAGGCGAACTGTATATGGGAAATCCTTTTCAGACGGCAGCACTGCTTCTAACGCCCGCTCTCCTAGAGCACCATGACCAATTTCACGACGGCCCGGCCCACGTAATGGACCCGTTTCCCCAACGCTGAAGGATGGGAAGTTATAGTGGTGCATGAAGCGCTTAGACTCTTCAATCCCTAAGCCATCCAAAATCTGCACATCACCTAAAGCACCTAATGTACAAATGCTAAGTGCCTGTGTTTGCCCGCGCGTAAATAATCCAGAGCCATGTGTACGCGGAAGAATTCCTACTTGAGAAGCTAACGGACGGATTTCATCCACCTTACGGCCGTCTGGGCGAACTTTTTCTACCGTGATCAGACGACGTACCTCACCCTTGACAATTTTATATAGAGTTTCACTAACTTGTCCCAATGTTTCAGGTGTTGCTTCATTTTCTTCATAATGCGCAAGAATGCGTTTTTTCACTTCATTGATTGCTTCTTCGCGCGCATGCTTTTCATGCACTTGAATAGCTGCAACCATGTCAGCCTCTGCCATTTGTCGAACCTCTTCTTCTAAAGAAGCATCTACTTCATACAAAGTAACTGCGAGCTTCTCCTTACCAACCGCTTGAACAACTTCCTCCTGGAAGGCAATGAGACGCTTGATTTCGTTATGTCCAAACATAATGGCTTCTAGCATCACTTCTTCAGGCACCTCGTCTGCACCTGCTTCTACCATGTTAATGGCATCCTTCGTTCCCGCTACCACAAGGTGAATGTCACTTTGCTCTGCCTGCTCAACGCTTGGATTGATAATAAATTCACCATTGATGCGGCCAACGATCACACCGGCAATTGGTCCCTCAAACGGAATATCTGAAATAGAAAGCGCTAAAGAAGATCCAACCATTGCAGCGATTTCGGAAGAACAATCTTGGTCCACGCTGACAACTATGCTGATAACCTGCACTTCGTTACGGAAACCGTCTGCGAACAATGGACGAATTGGACGGTCGATCAGACGACTAGCCAAAATGGCTTTCTCACTCGGACGGCCTTCCCGTTTAATAAAGCCTCCGGGAATTTTCCCTACTGCGTATAAGCGTTCTTCATAGTTCACGGTTAATGGAAAGAAACTCACATTTTTTGGTTCTTTTGAAGCTGTTGCTGTAGATAATACAACGGTATCACCGTATCTTACAAGAACAGCGCCATTTGCTTGCTTCGCAAGCTGTCCCGTCTCAATTACGAGCGGACGCCCTGCTAAATCTATGGAAAAGACTTGCTTTTCTTGAGCCATTAAAGTACCCCTCTCAAATTAAAATATAAGTAACTGCCTCTATGTAAAGAAATTATATATTAGCATATATCCTTCCCTAGTATTGCCAGAAAGCGGGAAGGGTATGAAGAGAATAAACTTTTTTCCCTAACAAAAAAGCGGGAATATTCCCGCTTTTGTTGACTATCGACGTAATCCAAGCTTTTTAATCAATTCACGGTAGCGAGTTACGTCTTTGTTACGAAGGTAGTTAAGTAAGTTACGACGCTTACCAACCATCTTCAAAAGACCGCGACGTGAGTGATGATCTTTCTTGTGAGTGCGTAAATGTTCATTTAAAGTGTTGATTTGCTCAGTTAGGACAGCGATCTGAACCTCTGGAGAACCAGTGTCAGCTTCGTGAGTTTTAAATTGAGCGATGATTTCGTTTTTACGTTCTTGTGCTAAAGCCATCCTATTCACCTCCTCATCATAATCCCCAATTCCCTAGCATACGTTGGTGAAGCGTTATGCCAAGCAATGGTTCCAATAAAGTACATAAATTAGAATACTATCTTTTACTAGAAAAAGCAAGCCGATTTCTCAAGCTGCTGAAAATATTGTTGGGCCTTTTCTTTATCCCGCTGAATTTGCGCGACTAGTTCTGCAATACCATTAAATTTCTGTTCGGCACGAATACGAATATGCCATTCTACCTCTACACACTCATCATAAATGTCTTCCTGAAATTCAAAGACATGCACTTCGATCGAAAGAATCTTCTCATCCTGCTCAAATGTCGGTTTATAGCCAATATTGCATACCGCTGGATACCAATGCTCTTTTACCTTCAAACGAACGGCGTACACACCGACAGGAGGCAAAATATAATCATCATTTAAGGTAACATTTGCAGTAGGGAATCCGATTTGTCTGCCACGCTTGTCACCGTGCACAACTGTTCCTTCTACTCGATAGTATCTTCCCAAAATAGATGGGACTTCTTCCATCTTTCCTTCCCTGATAAGACCTCGAAGCAAAGTAGAGCTAATTTTCTCTTCTTGAAATTCCACTTTTTCAATCACAGTCTGTGTAAACTCCCCTCTTGCATGAAACGGCAGCGTCTCCATCGTTCCTTTTCCAAGACGACCGTAAGTAAAGTCAAAGCCGGCTACAACATGCTTCACCTGAAGACGTATAATATAATCATCTACAAACTGCTGCGGCAGCAACTTTGCAAAAGCTTCATCAAATTTCACGATATAAAGAATATCAATACCTAAGTTTGCAATGATATCCTCCTTCATCTTCAAAGGAGTAATCGATTCGACGTGCGCCTCCGCCCGTCCCAGCACAACTGACGGATGCGGATAAAATGTCATTACAGCACTTTTAAAGCCCCGTTCCTCCGCAATTCTCTTCGCGGTCAGAATGACTTCCTGGTGCCCAAGATGAATGCCATCAAAATATCCAAGTGCCATGACACTTGGCTCTTCTTCCTTCCACTGATGAGGGTGAGTCAAATGAATTAATTTCACGCTCGAATTCACCTTTTTCTGTTATAATGCTTCCATTTCCTCATTATAGCTTTAATTCTTGATTATTCACAAGCACTTTTGTCGGCTTTAATAAACCGACTTGCTTAGGATGCGGCTCATAAATCGCCAGGCACTGCCCGCTTTTGTCAAAAACCGTGAAAAAACTGGCAGCCGCGTTCTGCTCATTCCGTAAAAACGCTCCATTTTTCACCTTTTCCGCCTGCTCGTCCCCGACAATGAGCTTCGGAAATTCAGTAAGCGCTTCTTCAATGGACAAAAGGCTTTCTTGCATCGTTCCGCTTTCTATTTGCTGCTGAATCTCTTCAAACGTAAGGCAGCGATCTAACGTGAAGTGTCCGGAAGCTGTTCGGACCAAATGTGACATATGCGCTGGAAATCCAAGCTTCTCTCCAATCATTACCGCTAATGTGCGAACATACGTCCCTTTGCTGCACGTCACACGAAAGCGGAGAGATACTGTAGGACCGCTCCATTCTTCCTCTTCGCTAAGCAATGTGAATTCATGAATGGTAATCGTTCGAATAGGACGCTCCACCTCTATGCCTTGCCGTGCATATTCATACAGCTTCCGCCCATTCACCTTGACGGCAGAAAACATGGGCGGCATTTGCTCAATCGTCCCCGTTAGAGCCCGGAGCACTTCCTCAACCTCAGCGCGTGTAATCACGCGGCTTACATCCTTGCGCTCCACTAGTTCACCGGAAGCATCCTCTGTTGTAGTGGAGAAGCCAAGCGTCACTTCTCCCTCATAGGTTTTTGTTTCACTCGTTAAAAATTGGGCAATTTTCGTTGCCCTTCCAATACAAATCGGTAAAACACCGGTTACATCCGGATCGAGCGTACCTGTATGGCCAACCCGCTTTTCTCTTAAGAGCTTTCTCACCTTAAAAACACAATCATGAGAAGTCATGCCCGTTGGTTTATGTAATAGCAATACACCTTCCATGCGTTACACCCTCCATTATTTAGACAGAAAAAAGGGATAGACAATGACGTCTACCCGCTACTCTTCCTAGTTATCATCCTTGTTTATCTCATGCAAGAGCGTTTCAATTCGGTGACCGTAATCAATCGATTCATCAAATTCGAAGGAGATTTCCGGTGTTTTACGCAAACGAATACGCTGGCCAATTTCAGAACGAATGAATCCCTTCGCTTTCGCTAGCCCTTTGAGTGTATTTTGTCGTTGCTCATCATCTCCCAATACGGAGATATATACCTTCGCTAGCTGCAAATCACCGCTTACTTGTACATCTGTAACTGTGACAAATCCAATGCGCGGGTCTTTAATTTTACGACCAATAATGTCGCCTAGCTCTTTTTTCATCTGTTCCCCCACGCGGTTCGCACGTAGTTTCATGTTATCACCTCATTCAATACCATTCCATCCTCGTTATCGTGCGTTCAATCTCCGGAAAGGAATCCATCATTTCCAGTGCTTTTTGAAGTTCTCTTTCACACGCCACCCGACTGGATGAAACAGAGACAATTGCAATTTCTGCACGTTGCCACAAATCCTGATACCCGATTTCAGCAACGGACACATTGTACCGCTGCCGAAGCCGGGTGAGAATACGCTGCAAAACTGCACGTTTATCCTTCAGCGACTGTGCTTCATAGAAAATGCATTCGCAAAAGAGGGAAGCAATCACTTCCGCTCTATCTCTTGCATTACGTACGCCTCGATAATGTCGCCTTCCTTCACATCATTAAAGCGTTCGACTGTAATACCGCACTCATAGTTTTGTGCAACTTCCTTTACATCATCCTTGAAACGTTTTAATGTATCAAGCTTGCCTTCAAAAATGACAACACCGTCACGAATCACACGAACGCTGCTATCACGCGTAATTTTCCCATCCGTTACATAACAACCAGCAATTGTACCAACTTTTGATACTTTAAAGGTTTGACGAACCTCTGCTTGTCCGATTACCTTTTCCTCAAATTCTGGATCAAGCATTCCCTTCATCGCTGATTCAATTTCTTCGATTACATTGTAAATAATGCGGTGTAAGCGAATATCAACATTTTCTGTTTCAGCTGTACGCTTCGCATTCACGTCCGGACGAACGTTAAAGCCGATTACAATGGCATTTGATGCAGACGCAAGGATAATATCAGATTCAGTAATTGCACCTGCGCCTGTGTGAATAATTTTCACTTTCGCGCCTTCTACTTCAATCTTTTGAAGCGATGCCGCCAATGCCTCTACAGAGCCCTGTACGTCCGCTTTGACGATTAAGTTAATTTCCTTTACATCGCCTTGCTGGATTTGCTGGAACAAGTCCTCTAAGCTTAGCTTCGCTTTATCGCTGCGCTGCTCAACTACAGCGCGCTGGGATCTAGATTCCCCAACTTGACGAGCTGTCTTTTCGTCACTAAATACTAAGAAGCGGTCCCCTGCATGCGGCACATCATTTAAGCCTGTAATTTCAACCGGAGTCGATGGACCAGCTTCCTTCACGCGGCGGCCAATATCATTAACCATGGCGCGTACACGTCCGTACGCAGCACCAACAACAATCGGATCGCCCACTCGAAGTGTACCATTTTGCACAAGAAGTGTCGCAACTGGTCCTTTTCCTTTATCAAGCTGCGCTTCAATAACTGTTCCGTGCGCAAGGCGTTTTGGATTTGCTTTGTATTCCTCTACCTCACTCACAAGAAGAATCATTTCCAATAGGTTGTCGATTCCTTCGCCTTTTAATGCAGACATCGGTACAAAAATCGTTTCGCCGCCCCAAGCTTCTGCTACTAAGCCATATTCCGTTAATTCCTGCATCACGCGGTCTGGATTAGCAGCCTCTTTATCCATTTTGTTAACCGCTACAATAATTGGCACACCTGCAGCTTTTGCATGGTTGATTGCTTCAACTGTCTGTGGCATGACACCGTCATCTGCCGCAACAACAAGAACCGTAATATCTGTTACCTGTGCTCCGCGAGCACGCATTGTTGTAAACGCAGCATGGCCTGGTGTATCTAAAAATGTAATCTGCTTATCGTTGATTTCAACCTGGTACGCACCGATATGCTGGGTAATACCGCCAGCTTCTCCTGCTGTTACCTTGGAGTTGCGAATTGAATCAAGAAGTGTTGTTTTTCCGTGGTCAACGTGACCCATAATTGTAACAACAGGCGGACGCTCTTCAAGCTCTTCCTCTTCATGTACTTCATCTAGATGTGTTTCAAAATTTGTTTCATCAAAAACAACTTCTTCTTCTACTGAAATACCGTATTCCCCAGCAATTAACTCAATTGAATCTTTATCTAACTCTTGATTGATTGTCGCCATAATGCCAAGCATAAATAGCTTTTTAATGATTTCAGAAGGCTCTTTTCCTAATTTCTTTGCCAATTCACCAACTGTTAAAGAACCAACAAATGTAATTTGGTTCGGCGTTTCGCTCGACTGATTTTGTCGCCCTTGATGCGCACCTCTGCCTACTGCAGCAAACCGCGCATTATCTCCAGTTCCTTGCTTTTTCTTCTTCTTTTTGTTGCTGTTTTTCTTGCTTGTGTTTACTACCTCTGCCTCTTTATCAGCTTCCTCGTCGAATTCTTCCACAATTGAACGTTTTGGAGCTTTTGTTTCTGCAGTGCTTCCCTGATACTCTTGGTCTAATTTTCCAACTACATCGTCATCTAACATTGTCATATGATTTGAAACCTCTATATTCATTTCTTTTAGTTTTGATATTACGTCTTTGCTTGATACATTGTACTTCTTTGCGTATTCATGAACACGAATTTTACTCATACATTCACCCCCGATAAGTTGTATCGAGCATGCTAAGCAGCTTTTTCGCAAAGCCTTCATCTAGCACGGCTACGACTACCCGCTCATCTCTCCCTATTGCATGCCCTAGTAACTGACGATTTTCCACATGCCTTAGCGGCACCTGATAGTACGTCGTTTTATCCGTCATTCGTTTTGCTGTGTTTTTTGATGCATCCTGCGCAAGCAATACAAGCTTGGCCTTGCCGCTGCGAATTTCCTTTAAAACGAGCTCCTCGCCGGAAATGATCCTTCTTGCCCGATTGGCTAAACCTAAAAATGATGCCCAATCTCCCACTTACACTGACTCCTTTTCAGCAAGTTCTAACAACTGCTCATAAAGGGATGGATCGATCTTCGCCTTTAAATGATGCTCTAGCACATGCTTTTTTTGCGCGTTTAAAATACATTCCTTATCTTTAGAGAGATAGGCTCCACGACCTGATTTCTTTCCCGTTAAATCAATGGAAACTTCCCCTTCTTTCGAGCGGACAATACGAATGAGTTCGCGCTTCGGCTTCATTTCCTGCGTCGCAACACACTTGCGTAACGGAATTTTTCGATTGCTCACGCTATCACCTCTTATTCGATTTCATATTCCCCATTGTCGAATGTGTCAGCGCTGGCTGCTTGACTAAGAATACCCGCTTTTTCCGCTTCAGATTCGCTTTTAATATCAATCTTCCAACCTGTGAGTTTAGCAGCCAAACGTGCGTTTTGTCCACGCTTGCCAATCGCAAGGGATAACTGATGATCCGGCACGATAACCGTCGTTGCTTTTTCCTCCTCGTTCACACGAACTTCCACGACCTGTGAAGGACTTAATGCATTTGCTACGTACTCTACTGGGTCATTGGACCAACGAACGATATCGATTTTTTCACCTTTTAATTCGTTGACGATTTGCTGCACACGTTGTCCTTTTGGACCAACGCAGGAACCAACTGGATCTACATCCGCGTTGTCGGAGTGCACCGAAATCTTCGAACGGTCTCCCGCCTCCCTCGCAACAGAGCGAATCTCAACTGTTCCGTCATAAATTTCTGGAACTTCCAGCTCAAACAAGCGCTTCAGCAGTCCTGGATGTGTGCGGGATACAAAGATTTGTGGACCCTTCGTTGTTTTCTCTACCTTTGTAATATACACGCGGATACGATCATGCGGCTTATAATGCTCATTTGGCATTTGCTCGCCTACTGGCAGCAGCGCCTCTACCTTACCCAAGCTCACATAAATGAAACGCGCATCCTGACGCTGCACAATTCCAACCATAATATCTTCTTCGCGATCAATAAATTCAGAATAAATCACACCGCGCTCTGCTTCACGAACACGCTGCGTTACTACCTGTTTCGCTGTTTGTGCAGCAATGCGTCCAAAATCCTTTGGCGTTACTTCAAGTTCTACAATATCGCCTACTTGGAAGTTTGGATTATATTCCCGCGCCTTTTCTACTGAAATCTCAAGACGAGGGTCAAACACACTGTCCACTACATCTTTTCGAGCCAGCACTTTAATCGTTCCCGTTGTAGGATTAAAGCTGACGCGTACGTTTTGTGCTTGATTGAAGTTGCGTTTGTAAGCTGAAATTAATGCAGCTTCAATCGCTTCAATAATAACTTCTTTGCTGATGCCCTTTTCTTTTTCTAAGACGAGCAAAGCATCAATTAATTCAGTGCTCATGATGGTCCCCCTTCTTACTAAAACATCACTGCAAGGCGCGCACTTGCAACATTCTCCATTGAAATTTGAATTTCCTTTTTGCGCGTTTTAATCGTGATTAAAACAGTCAATATCGTACCGTCGTATGCCAGCAACTTTCCTTCAAACACAGATTCACCATTAATTGGTTCATTCGTTTGAATCGCTACTTGCTTCCCGACTGCTTTTACAAAATCTTGTTCCTTCTTTAATGGTCGTTCCGCACCAGGAGACGACACATCTAAGAAATATAAATGAGGGATTGGGTCCTTTTTATCCAACACTTCGCTTAAACGCTCGCTTACCGTACCGCAATCCTCAATATCCACTCCTGTTTCAGAGTCGATAAAGACGCGCAAAAACCAATCTTTGCCCTCTTTTACATACTCGACGTCAACAAGTTCTAAATCCATGTCCTCGACAATCGGTCTTGCTAGCTGCTCTACAACTTCTGTTACTTCATTGCTCACAAAACAGCCTCCTTTCAAAGTGCTTATACAACACAAAACGGTCCTAGTACACTACGTATACGACCAAACTAATCCGTTTCTTAGCATGAGTTAGCCCTGCTCCTAAAAATAAATGAGCGTAGGATAACAAAAGCCCCTGCTAAAAGCAGGGAATATCTGTCTTAGTATTGCCAAATTCAAGCAGTAAAACGTGTAGAAAAATATGTATATAAATCAGCAGCTTTAGGGCCTGAAAGAAGTAGATAGTAATACGAAAGAGTGGGTTGCCCCACTCTTCTACATACAATATACACGACATGAATAATTCATTTTTTACTGTAACATATATTGCTATATTTTGCAAAGACTTTCTCTCTAAGAAAGCTGTACGGTTCAGACGAAGCCGATTCGTAAAAGCTTTCCGCATATCCTTTGGCATAGAAGATATTTTTTCCTTTTTTGCCGAAAACTATTCCAAATGCTGAAGCAGGTTATCAAAGCTAGACATCATCCTCTAAAAGTTATACCTTCCTAGCTTTTAAAATAATGACAGCTGGTTTTGATCCGGCAACGCCTCTAAGCAGCCTAGACTGTCTAAATACTCAAGGATTGTTTTCGAAATTTTACTGCGCTGCTGTAAATCCTCCTTTGATAAGAATTCTCCCTCCTGCCTCGCCTTTACAATATTCAGCGCCGCATTCGTACCAAGACCGGCAACTGCATTGAACGGCAGGATAAGAGAATTCCCGTCAATAATGAAATCAGTTGCGCTAGAGCGGTATAAATCCACCTTTTGGAAAGAATACTCACGCTCACACATTTCAAGTGCCATCTCGAGCACAGTGAGTAAGCTCTTCTCCTTCGGGGATGCATCCAATCCCTTTTGGACAATCTCTTCAATTTTCGCACGAATCGCAGCTGAGCCTCTTACCATTGACTCCACATCAAAATCATCCGCTCGCACTGTAAAATATGCTGCATAGTACATAAGCGGGAAATGCACCTTGAAATAGGCAATGCGTACCGCCATTAATACATAAGCAGCGGCATGGGCTTTAGGAAACATGTATTTTATCTTTTTGCATGAATCAATATACCACGCTGGTACATTATTTTTGCGCATTTCCTCTTCCCATTCCGTCGGAACCCCTTTCCCCTTACGTACGGATTCCATAATTTTAAATGCAAGCGATGGCTCTAATCCTTGATAAATCAAATACACCATAATATCATCACGACAACCGATTACCTCGCTTAGCGTACACGTTCCGCTATAAATGAGCTCATTGGCGTTGCCGAGCCATACATCTGTCCCGTGCGACAGTCCCGAGATTTGGACAAGCTCGGAGAAGGTTGTCGGTTTCGTTTCCTCTAGCATTTGACGAACGAATTTTGTTCCGAATTCCGGAATTCCAAGTGTGCCTGTTTTACAGTTGATTTGTTCCTCGGTAACGCCAATTGACTCCGTCCCTGAAAAAATCTTCATGACCTCTGGGTCGTCCGTTGGAATTGTTTTTGGATCAATGCCGCTTAAATCCTGTAGCATACGGATAACAGTCGGATCATCGTGTCCGAGTATATCGAGCTTTAACAGATTATCGTGGATGGAATGGAAATCAAAATGTGTCGTTCGCCACTCAGCTGACGTATCGTCTGCCGGAAATTGAATCGGCGTAAAGTCAAATACATCCATGTAATCCGGCACAACGATAATGCCGCCTGGATGCTGACCTGTTGTCCGCTTTACACCCGTGCATCCTGTCGCAAGACGCTCTACCTCAGCGCCACGAATGGTTAGGTTACGATCAGATGCATAGCCTTTTACATAACCAAAAGCCGTTTTGTCAGCAACAGTACCAATCGTTCCAGCACGGTACACATTATCCTCACCAAAGAGTATCTTCGTATAGTTATGGGCGCGCGGCTGATACTCGCCGCTGAAGTTGAGATCGATATCCGGTACCTTATCTCCTTTAAAACCAAGAAATGTTTCAAATGGAATATCATGCCCATCCTTTTTATATCTTGTACCACACTGCGGACAATCGGCATCTGGCAAATCAAAACCGGAACCGACCGAACCATCATTAAAGAAATGCGAGTGCTTGCAATTTGGACAAACATAATGCGGCGGCAACGGATTAACCTCTGTAATCTCCATCATGGTCGCAACAAGCGAGGAACCAACCGAGCCACGCGAACCTACAAGATAACCATCATCAAGCGATTTTTTCACGAGCTTATGGGAAATTAAGTAAATCACCGCAAAACCGTGACCGATAATACTCTTTAGTTCCTTTTCAAGGCGTGCTTCTACGATTTCCGGAAGCGTTTCACCATAGATGCTTCTTGCCATCACATAGCTCATTTCACGTGTTTCTTCATCGGCTCCTTCAATGCGCGGGGTATATAGGTCATCCTTAACCGGCTTTACGTCCCCAATCATCGAAGCGACTTTTTGGGTGTTTGTTACAACAATTTCCTTCGCTTTCTCTTCGCCTAAAAAAGAAAAGGCGTCTAGCATTTCATTTGTTGTGCGGAAATATACCGGCGGCAGTTGATGGCGATTCAGCGGATTTGCGCCTCCCTGTGAGCCGATGAGAATCTTGCGGTATATGCTGTCCTCTGGATTTAAGTAGTGAACATTCCCGGTTGCCACAACCGGCTTCTCAAGCGTTTCTCCGAGCTTCACAAGATTTGAAATAATGGTGCGCAGTTGGCCTTCATCCCGCACTAATTCTAGTTCAATTAAATGCGTCAGCACCTGAGGAGGCATTACTTCGATATAATCGTAAAATTGCGCGACCTCTTCCGCTTCTTCAAAAGACTTTTGCATCATCGCTTCAAATACTTCTCCCTTGTCACAAGCTGTACCAATGAGAAGACCTTCGCGATGCTTTTTCAAGAGTGATCGCGGCAAACGCGGTACGCGGTAGTAATATCGCAGATGCGCATATGACACAAGCTTATACAGGTTTTTCAATCCTTCATCTGACACGGCTAAAATGGTTGCGTGACTCGGGCGGCCTCTTTTATAGGAATCACCTTGTCCCATACTGTCGTTGAGCTGGTCATGGTATTCTATCCCGCGTCCGACCGCTTCTTTGAGCATTTTTGTCAGCAAATAGCCTGTTGCCTCCGCATCATAAATCGCACGGTGATGCTGCGTTAGTTCAATGTCAAACTTCTTACATAGTGTGTTGAGACGATGGTTTTTCATTTCTGGATGCAAAAAGCGTGCTAGCTCAAGCGTATCAATGACAGGGTTAGTTGGCTTTGCCAATCCGTATTTTTTAAAGCCAACGTTAATAAAGCCCATATCAAATGACGCGTTATGCGCAACGAGTGTATCATTCGCAATCCAGCCTGCAAAGTTTCGGAGAACAACATCAATATCCGGCGCATCTTTTACCATATCATCCGTAATGCCTGTGAGTTCAATCGTAGTAGCAGATAAAGGGTGATGCGGATTGGCGAATGCCTCAAATCGATCTACAATTTCACCGTCTCGGATTTTAACTGCCGCCAGTTCAATAATCGTATCATATACAGCGGACAGACCCGTTGTTTCTACGTCAAAGACGACATATGTTTCATCAGCAAGAGAGCGATGCACCTCGTTATACGCAATCGGTACGCCATCATTTACAAGATTGACCTCTACACCATATATCACCTTAATGCCCGCTTTCTTTCCAGCCGCATATGCCTCTGGGAACGACTGCGCGACTGCGTGATCCGTCACGGCAACAGCCGGGTGCCCCCATTTTGCAGCCTGCGCAATTAGCTTAGACACCGGTGTGACTGCGTCCATTTGGCTCATCGGTGTATGCAGGTGAAGTTCAACCCGTTTCTCTTCTTCAGGCGCTGTATCCTTCCTGGATGGACCTTTTACTTCATTAATATCGTTTGCAATCATAACAAGATCGCGAACAAATGTGTCGTTTTGTACAGAACCGCGTACCTTTAGCCACATTCCTTTTTTAATTGCTTGTACGAGCGGAACATCTTCTTTATCGCGTGAAAACATTTTTACTATTAGCGAATCTGTATAATCGGTAATTTTCAACGTTAATAATGTCCGGCCGCTGCGAAGCTCCTTTGTCTCTACATCAAAGACATAGCCTTGAATGGTCTTTCGTTTCTCTTCATCCTGAATCTCACGAATGGAGACAATCTCTTCATCCCCGCGAATGAGATAGCCGATTACAAGAGGTTCATCAGATGGTGGCGCACCAGCACCCGCTTCATCCTCACGCTTCGCCATATCTTCGATTGCCTTTTGCACCTTTTCGCGGTCTTCTTGTTCTTTTTGCTCCATAAAGCGCTGCATTTCTTCCTGGTTCTGCTGCACAGTTGTATCCAGCTGAAAACGCGGAAATCCAAATGACTCGTAACGATCTCCAATCGGTTTTGCCCAGTTTTTCTTAACAGTCGCTTCCTCAAGCTCATTTTTCACTGTGACAGTGAGTCTTACGCCGCTTATATGCGGAAGCTGATCCTTTAAATATAGGAACATCGGTGACAGTGACAGCTTATTCATACAAAGCGGCCAATACGATTGCACGTCATGCTCCGTATATTGTCCATCATCCGTCTGCAGCGTAAACGACACATTGGCAATGTGTGAAAATGCTTGCACGAGCTGATTTTCTAACAGCTCATATATATTTGCGGGCAACAGACGCGGCAATGCAAATTGAAAGCACCAAGCTTTGTTTGGTTTATCCACGACAAGTTTTGTAATACCGCCGCCAGCAAAATACTCCGTTTGCATTGCTTCAGGAAACCCCAGCTGCCCAAGTAAAATTTGAAAGCGCTCCTGCTGCTCCGTTGTTAACACTGCCATCATCTTCCTCCTCCCTTATCATAAGCAAGGAAAGGTACCTCAATGAGGTACCTCTTCTCTTATTGTAAAATATTTGTGATATATTCGTATAGTCCTTCAATATGCACTTCTTCAGATTCACCTGTCGCGCGCACCTTCACTTCAACAATGCCCTCTTCTGCCTTTTTGCCTACTGTAACGCGTACAGGAATTCCAAACAGGTCAGAATCAGCAAATTTCACACCAGCACGCTCTGGACGGTCATCAAGCAAAGTATCTATACCTTGTTTCTTTAACGATTGATAGATATACTCCGCTTTCTCTCTTTGAATATCTGTTTTTACATTTACCGGAATCACATGCACATGGAACGGTGCGACTGCAGATGGCCATAGCAAGCCGCTTTCATCGTTAAACTGCTCCGCAATGGCCGCCACCACGCGGGAAACGCCAATGCCGTAGCAACCCATGATAAGCGGCTGTGTTTTTCCGTTTTCATCTAGATACGTAGCGTCCATCGCTTCACTATAACGTGTACCAAGCTTGAAAATATGCCCTGCTTCAATACCAAGAGCAAACTTGATCGTGCCTTGTCCATCTGGAGAAGGATCTCCTTCCTCGATGAAGCGTAAATCCGCGTACTGACTTACTGTAAAATCACGACCCGGGTTGACATTCACATAATGATAGCCCTCTTCATTGGCCCCGCAGCTTCCGTTTACAATTGCAGCTACCGCATGATCTGCAATAATCTCAAGCTCATCGGATACACCGATTGGACCAAGAGAACCAAATGTACAATTCATGAGGCGCTGTACATCTTCAGGAGATGCCAGTTCAACAACAGAAGCACCATATAAATTTTTCACCTTTACGTCGTTTACTTCATGGTTGCCGCGTACAAGAACGAGTACAAACTTGTCGTCCACCTGAAAGACCATCGACTTAATACAAGATGTCTCCTCCATTTGCAAGAATGCAGCCACCTCATCGATTGACTTTTGATTTGGTGTTGCTACCTTCTCTAGCTCTTTCATTGCTTCACTGCTTTTTTCATAAGTTGCGACAACTTCTGCCATTTCAACATTTGCCGCATAATCCGATGTATCGGAATACGCAATTGTGTCTTCACCAATATCAGACAAAATCATGAACTCATGTGTACCCTTTCCGCCTATCGCACCAGCGTCTGCGATAACAGCGCGGAAGTTTAAGCCGCAGCGGCGAAACACATTTGAATATGCTTCATACATTTTATTATACACTTCATCCAAGCTTTCCCGCGAGCTATGGAAGGAATAGGCATCCTTCATTAAAAACTCTCTGCCGCGCAATAAGCCAAAGCGCGGACGTTTTTCGTCACGGAATTTTGTTTGGATTTGGTACAGCGTCAGCGGAAGCTTTTTATACGATTTTACCTCGTCGCGCACAAGGGCTGTAATTACCTCCTCATGCGTAGCTCCGAGCGCGAACTCGCGCGAATGACGATCGTTCATACGCATAAGCTCTGGACCATACGAATACCAGCGCCCTGATTCCTGCCATAGCTCTGCTGGCTGAAGTGCTGGCATCAACAGCTCCATTGCCCCCGCATTTTCCATCTCCTCACGAATAATACCCTCAACCTTTTGCAATACTTTTAGTCCAAGCGGTAAAAAGCTGTATATACCGGATGCATTTTGGCGCATGAAGCCGGCGCGAAGAAGCAGCTGATGACTTCTTACTTCTGCATCAGATGGCACTTCTCGCAAAGTTGGACTAAACATCATACTTTGTCTCATTGATGTACACCTCTCCATTATAATGCCGACGCTGCTAAACAAGCAGCGTCAGACGTAATTTCTCCATTTTTATAAGAAAAGTTTTTTTATATCATTCCATGTTACAACAAGCATAAGCAGCATCAGTAACGCAAAGCCAATAAAATGGACAAGACCTTCCTTTTGACGATCAATTGGCTTTCCACGCAATGCCTCTACTAAGAAAAACATTAAACGTCCGCCATCGAGTGCCGGAACCGGCAGCAAATTAAATAAGCCAAGATTGATGCTCAAAGCAGCCGTTAATCCAAGTAAATTCACAAAGCCTGACTCCGCAACCTTTCCTGTTAGATTATAAATACCAACTGGACCGGACAAAGCATCAATACTAAATTGTCCAGTTACAAGCTGCACGAGTGAAACAAAGACCAGTTTTGTCCATTTATACGTTTGTTCCGCTCCAAGCTTCAAGGAGCCAAGCAGCGATTTCTCAACCGGGCCGTACACCCCTAGGCGGCCAACCTCCTGCTTTCCTTCCTTCTCAGCAGTTGGGGTCACTTTTAGGACAATTCTTTCCTTGTTCCGTTCCAGCTCCATCGTCATTTCATTCCCAGGATTTTTCCTAATAATGGTTGTCACGTTTGTCCACGTGTCTACTTCAGTGCCATTAATCGATTTGATAACGTCTCCTTGGTGCAGCCCTGCCTTTTCACCAGCACTATTTGGCACAAGTTCTCCGATAATCGGCTTATCAACAGGGATTCCTTGCATAAGGCCGATAATGACAAACAGTAAAAACGCAAGCACAAAGTTCATCGCAGGACCGGCAAAAATAGCAAGAGCTCGCTGTCCCAACGATTTGGAGCCAAACTGCCGGTTATACGGGGCAATTTGAATTTCTTCTCCACCAGATACATAATAGGCCTTCTCGTGAACACGGAACGTTTGCAGCTCTTCCTCGTACTCCTCGTACCCAGAAATCGTAAGGGCATGCTCTAAATCCGCGCGTTCTACCTCGATTACTCTAGCATTCGGGTACTTATCGCGATTGTCTAATACGAGCTTGATGACTTCTTCCTTCTCATTCAATAACAATCCGACCTTTGCACCAGGCTTTAGTTCAATCGTTTCCGGATCCTCCCCAGCCATGCGCACGTAGCCGCCAAGCGGAAGCAAGCGAATCGTATAGACTGTTTCATTTTTGGTAAATGAAAAAATTTTAGGACCGAAACCAATCGCAAACTCTCGGCAAAGAATACCAGCGCGCTTTGCAAAATACAGATGTCCTAACTCGTGGAAAAAGACGAGTGCTCCAAAAACTAAAATAAAGGCAATCGCTGTGTTCAACTCAATACCCACCTTTGCTAAATTTGTTCCATCACATATCGTCTTGTCGCCCAGTCAATCTCCCGAATCTCATCTAAGTTCGGATGAGAGATGACACTGTGATGGTGCATCGCTTTCTCTATTAGCTCTTCAATGGTCAAAAAGCCGATCTTCCCTTGCAAAAAGGCAGCAACAGCTGCTTCATTTGCTGCGTTCATAACAGCCGGCAAGCTGCCTCCCGTTCTTCCTGCTTCGTAAGCAAACTGCAAGCAGCGGAATCTGCCAAAGTCCATTTGCTGAAAATGGAGCGCTCCAATTTCCCATAGCTGCAGCTGCTTTGTCGCTTGAAGCGGCAAACGCGTTGGATACGTAAGCGCATATTGAATCGGGACACGCATATCTGGTGTTCCTAGCTGCGCAATAACGCTTCGATCCCCAAACTCTACAAGTGAATGTACGATGCTTTCCTTATGTAGTAGCACATCAATTTGATCATAAGGGATGTTAAATAGCCAATGCGCTTCGATAACCTCTAATCCCTTATTCATCATTGTAGCAGAATCGATTGTAATTTTCGAACCCATCGACCAATTTGGATGCTTCAAAGCATCCTCCACTGTAACATGTGTAAGCTCCTCCCGTGTTTTGTCTCGGAAACTTCCACCAGAGGCTGTTAAAATAAGACGAGAAATCTGCTCTCGCTTCTCACCATTTAAGCATTGAAAAATCGCAGAATGCTCACTATCTACAGGGAGCAAATCAACACCATACTTGCAGGCAGCCTCCATTACGAGATGACCTGCTGTTACAAGTGTTTCTTTATTGGCAATGGCAATTGTCTTTCTTGCTTCAATTGCACTAAGCGTTGGCATTAAACCTACACTCCCGACTACTGCATTCACGACAACGTCAGCAGCTGTGTGCAAAGCAACCTCAAGCAGCCCCTCTTCTCCCCAAACGACTTTCACGTTGCCAAGCATCACTCGCAGTCGCTTTGCGTCCTCTTCCTTTTGCACCGATATGAGCTGCGGAAGAAATTCTCGAGCCGCTTGCACCGCAAACTCAATATTGCTTCCTACCGAGAAAGCAACCAATTGAAAATGTTCCGGATGCAGCCGAATCACGTCAAGTGTCTGTACCCCAACAGATCCACTCGCTCCGAGCACACTAATTTTTTTCATTGTTCCATCTCCTTGTTTGACGAAACGAGTTTACATATCATGCAGATAATAGAGACTGCCGCCATGCTTTGGTCAAGGCTCTATGAAATAAAATGCAAAAAGTGCAACAGCGGCAATACGAACAGCACGCTATCTAGACGATCCAAAATCCCGCCGTGTCCCGGCAAGATGTTACCAGAATCCTTAACTCCGTAATGGCGTTTAAATGCCGATTCTACAAGATCGCCAATTTGCCCAAATACAGAAACAGCTGCTGTTACGGCAACTAACATTCCTATATTGTCCGCGACAGGTGAAAAATGGTTGTACACAAGAGCCACTATAACAGCGCAAATAACACCGCCGACCGCTCCCTCTACCGTTTTATTCGGACTAATTTCCGGCCACAGCTTCCGTTTGCCAATGGCCCGGCCAATAAAATATGCCCCCGTATCCGTTGCCCAAATCACGAACAGTGTATATAGAATATACTTCAAGCCGTCCATTCTCGTTTCGTTTAAATAGTAAAATCCCATACCTACATAAAGAGTTGCCATCAGCAAAAAAGATGCATCATCAAAAGTAAATGTATTCTTGGAAAGAACCGTATATGATAAAAGAAGCAGGACAACCAAAAACGTTATTTCTGCTTTTGTCAGATGCAGCACTTCTACAACCTCATGGCTGGCTACCGTGCTTGGCAGTAAAACCACCACAAGCAAAAAGGCTGCTAGGAAGGTTGGAACAGAAAAAAGCGGCAACTGCTTCATACGTACTAGCTCATACAGCCCGACAAAGGCAAGTCCATACACAAGCCATAAAAATGGCTTTCCTCCGTACCATACGAATGGAACAAATAAGGCCAATGCCACAAACCCTGTAATCAATCGTTGTTTCAAAAACAAGACCTCACTTTCTTATACGCCACCGAACCTGCGACCTCTCCTTTGAAAGTTTATGACGGCTTCAAGCAAGTGGGACTCCGTAAAGTCTGGCCAATAACGATCTGTAAACCACAACTCCGTATAAGCAATTTGCCAAAGCATAAAATTACTGATACGAATTTCGCCACTCGTACGAATTAACAAATCCGGATCCGGCAACTTACTCGTCATTAAATAGGAGGAAATCACTTCCTCGGTGATGTCATCTGCGTTAAGTTTTCCACTGTTACTATCTCTAACCAAATCCCTCACCGCATAAACCATTTCATCACGGCTTCCATAGTTTAACGCAAAATTTAAGATTAAACCTGTGTTATTTGCAGTATCTTGCATAGCTTTCTCTATTGCCGCAAGCGTATGAGCCGGAAGTCCCTCTTTTTGTCCCATTAAGCGAACCTGTACGTTTTCTTCTACAAGCTCCGGCAAGAAGGTACCTAAAAACTCCTGAGGAAGCTTCATTAAATAATCCACTTCCAACTTTGGGCGCTTCCAGTTCTCTGTTGAAAATGCATAAAGTGTTAATACCTTCACGCCAAGTCGACTAGCGCATTTTGTAATTTTCCGCACTACTTTCATCCCCTCATGGTGACCGGCAATACGCGGCAAACCTCTTTTCCTTGCCCATCTGCCATTCCCATCCATAATGATGGCAATATGCTGCGGAATTTCCCCTTGCTGTACTTCCTCCATTAGCTCCTCAAACGATGAAACCGTCTTATCTTTCCAAATGGAAAATCTCTTTAACATGTTTGAAACCTCCACGAGCACACGTATTCCATAAAAGTGTAAAAAGACCCCCTTAAGCAGAGGGTCGTGCATAGACAAAAATGAGGATTACACTTCCATAATCTCTTTTTCTTTGTCCTTTGTAATATCATCAATTTTTGCAATGTGCTTGTCTGTTTCTTTTTGAACTGTTTCTGTATGACCGCGCAGCTCATCTTCAGTAATTTCACCATTTTTCTCAAGCTTCTTCAGCTCATCGTTTCCATCACGGCGAACATTACGAACAGCTATCTTTGCCTCTTCCGCATACTTTTTCACAGTTTTCACTAAGTCGCGACGGCGCTCTTCTGTTAACGCTGGAAACACAATGCGGATAATGGAACCGTCGTTAGATGGATTTAATCCCAAATCAGATGTTTGAATCGCCTTTTCAATGTCTTTTAAGGAAGACTTATCATACGGCTGAATCACAAGCATCCGCGGTTCTGGTACAGTAATATTTGCCAGCTGGATAACAGGCGTTGGGGCACCGTAATAATCCACCGTAATTTTCTCAAGTACACCTGCGCTCGCGCGTCCTGCACGGATCGAAGCTAATTCACGTGTATATGCGGAAATTGCTTTTTCCATTTTTTCTTTTGTATTTTTTAATACTTGCTGCGCCATGGTTTATTTCCCCCTTACAATTGTTCCGATGTTTTCGCCAAGAACGGCACGTTTAATATTTCCTTCTTCCATGATCGAGAACACAATCAACGCGATGTCATTATCCATACATAGGGAAGAAGCTGTGGAATCCATTACGCCTAATCCTTCTTTTAAGACATCTAAGTATGTTAACGTATCATATTTCGTCGCTGTTTCATCAATTGTCGGATCTGCACTATATACGCCATCCACATTATTTTTAGCCATAAGGATCACATCAGCTTCAATTTCAGCTGCACGTAAGGCTGCTGTCGTATCTGTTGAGAAGTACGGATTTCCTGTCCCAGCAGCAAAAATAACAACGCGTTTCTTTTCTAAATGGCGGATTGCTTTTCTGCGAATATAAGGCTCCGCAACCTGTCTCATTTCAATTGACGTTTGCACGCGTGTTTGAATACCTAAATTCTCTAAACTGTCTTGCAGTGCAAGGGAATTCATTACAGTGGCTAGCATCCCCATGTAATCGGCTGTAGCCCGATCCATTCCCATCTCGCTTCCCGTTTTGCCGCGCCAAATGTTCCCGCCGCCAACAACAACTGCTACTTCTACGTCAAGTTCAGCAATTTCCTTCACCTGTTGCGCAATTGATTTAATAACGGTCGGATTAATTCCAAATCCATGACTACCTGCTAAAGCTTCTCCGCTTAGTTTTAGTACAACTCGTTTATATTTAGCTTGACTCATAATGAACCTCCGTTGCTCCGATCTCTTTATCTGCACCCTCGCTGCCCATTGCCTGGCGGCAGTGCACTTGTTTATTTTAAAAAAGGGAACACTACGTGTCCCCTTATCTTTATTAGTTGTTGCCTCTTACTTGGTTCATTACTTCTTCTGCGAAGTTATCTTGACGCTTTTCAATACCTTCTCCTACCGCATAGCGAACGAAGGATTTTACAGCAGCGCCTTTAGATTGTACATATTTTCCAACCTTTGTATCTGGGTCTTTTACAAACGCTTGGTCTACTAAGCAGATCTCTTCAAAGAATTTGCCTAGGCGGCCTTCTACCATTTTTGCAACGATATTTTCAGGCTTGCCTTCGTTTAACGCTTGTTGCGTTAATACTTGACGCTCGCGCTCGATTTCTTCTTCTGTTACCGCACTGCGATCTACATATTTCGGATTTACTGCAGCAATATGCATAGATACGTCTTTTGCAAGAGCCTCATCATTTGTTCCTGTAAGAACAGACAATACGCCAATACGGCCGCCCATATGAAGATATGCACCAAATGCATCAGCATCTGTTTTTGTTACGATTTCAAAGCGGCGAAGAGTTAGTTTCTCACCGATTTTTGCAACCGCTGTGTTGATATGATGCTCTACTGTTACACCGCTGTCCATTGTTTGAGCCAATGCTTCTTCAACAGATGCAGGCTTTTTCGCTAATAAATGAGCTGCCAATTCTTTTGTTAACATTTGGAATCCTTCATTTTTTGCTACGAAGTCTGTTTCAGAGTTTACTTCAAGAATTACTGCTTCGTTTCCTTTTGTTTCGATCGCTGTTAAACCTTCAGCAGCAATGCGGTCTGCTTTTTTCGCAGCTTTTGCGATTCCTTTTTCACGAAGAAAATCGATCGCTTTTTCCATATCGCCGTTTGTTTCTGTTAACGCGTTTTTGCAATCAAGCATGCCTGCGCCTGTTTTTTCACGAAGCTCTTTTACCATTTGTGCAGTAACTGCCATGTTCTTCATCCTCCTGTTATGTATATAACTCAGAAAGAGCAAATATACTCTTCCTAGACATATGATTTTCTTACTTTAAAAAAGGTGATAAAAGGCTTACCCCCTTATCACCTTTCCCATCTGTTACGCAGTAACTGTTTCTTCTCCTTGCTTTGCTTCAAGGATAGCGTCAGCCATTTTAGATGTAAGAAGTTTTACAGCGCGAATTGCGTCATCGTTCGCAGGAATTACATGGTCAATTTCATCTGGATCACAGTTTGTATCAACAATACCGATTAACGGGATGTTTAACTTACGTGCTTCCGCAACAGCGATGCGCTCTTTACGTGGATCTACGATGAAAATTGCATCTGGAAGATCCTTCATATCTTTAATTCCGCCTAAGAATTTCTCAAGACGCTCTAATTCTTTTTTAAGCTGAACAACTTCTTTTTTAGGAAGTACATCGAATGTACCATCTTCTTGCATTCTTTCGATGTCTTTCAAACGCTTTACGCGCTTTTGAATTGTTTGGAAGTTTGTTAATGTACCACCCAACCAGCGTTGGTTTACGAAGTACATGCCTGCGCGTAGTGCTTCTTCTTTAATCGCATCTTGCGCTTGCTTTTTTGTACCAACGAAAAGAACTGTACCGCCGTTTGCTGCGATTCCTTTCATTACGTTGTAAGCTTCTTCAACCTTTTTAACTGTTTTTTGAAGGTCAATGATATAAATGCCGTTACGCTCAGTGAAAATGTAACGTTTCATTTTAGGGTTCCAACGACGTGTTTGGTGTCCGAAATGTACACCTGCTTCAAGCAATTGTTTCATAGAAATTACTGACATGCTTAGTTCCTCCTGAATGGTTTTATTCTCCTCCGTTTACTTCACCTTTAAGCGTAACTGCACAAGAAGCAGCACCAACACTTAAATCTGTAAACGTGTGTATTCACACCATTGACTACTATATCATAACAAGATATGACATTCAAGTCGAAAATTAGTGTTTTTGCGAAACTTCTTGAATTTCTTTTCAAGAGAGTTAGCAATCTTTTTAAACCTTGTACATAAAATCGCAATTCTCACTTCTACAGTATTACCACTTTTCCATCATTTCAAAACAAAAGCCCTCCAAATCCGGAGAGCTTTTGCTTTAATTTGCTTTTAATTTTGATAGTTCCTGCAAAAACTTATCATTGAGCACCTTAATATACGTTCCCTTCATTCCAAGAGAGCGTGATTCAATTACACCCGCACTTTCAAGCTTGCGAAGTGCGTTGACAATAACAGAACGGGTAATTCCGACACGATCCGCGATTTTACTAGCAACTAGCAAGCCTTCCGTTCCATTTAGCTCTTCGAAAATATGTTCAATCGCTTCTAATTCACTATAAGATAAGGAACTGATGGCCATTTGAACAACCGCTTTGCTGCGAGCTTCTTCTTCAATTTCCTCTGCTTTTTCGCGTAAAATCTCCATGGCTACTACTGTTGCTCCATACTCTGCAAGAATTAAATCCTCATCCAAGAACTCTTTTGCTAAGCGAGCTAGCTCCAGTGTACCTAAACGTTCGCCGCCTCCGACAATTGGCACAATCGTTGTTAATCCGTCTTGAAACAAGTCCTTATTTTCAACCGGAAAAGCAGTGTATTCGCTGTGAACATCCAAGTTTGGAGATGTTTCTGTAATATTGAAGAGGCTTTTTGTATACTCCTCCGGAAATTGTCGCTCTGCCAGCATTTGCTTCATCCGATCACTTTCAATGTGTTGATGAATTGCATGACCAAGCAATTTCCCCCGGCGACTTACGATAAACACGTTTGCTTCAATTACACCGCATAGCGTGTCAGCCATTTCTCTGAAGTTTACAGGCTTTCCTGCAGCCTGCTGCAGAAGAGCATTAATTTTTCTTGTTTTGTCTAATAGTGCCATTGTTCTTTTTTCCTCCCACACCGCGCATCCTCCCTCCCTATTTCACGGGAGGGAGGCATCACACGGGATACTTTCCTTATAAAATAAATTGACTTACATCCTTGTTTTTTGCTATGCTAACTAACTTTTCCTCAACATATTGAGGAGTGATGGTTATTTTTTCCAAAGTGATTTCAGAGGCCTCAAACGACAAATCTTCCAACAGCTTTTCCATAATCGTATGCAGTCTTCTTGCCCCGATGTTATCCGTATCCTGGTTTACCTCGTAAGCAATCTCAGCAATTTTACGAATAGCTTCGTCAGAAAATTCAATCTCTATACCTTCTGTCGATAACAATGCACGATATTGTTTAATCAAAGCATTATCTGGCTCTATAAGTATTTTAATAAAATCCTCACTAGAAAGCTTTGTCAGCTCTACACGAATCGGAAAACGACCTTGCAGCTCCGGAATGAGGTCAGATGGCTTTGACATATGAAAAGCGCCGGCTGCGACGAATAAAATATGGTCGGTTTTCACAGGACCGTACTTCGTAACAACCGTCGAACCTTCGACAATCGGTAAAATATCACGCTGTACACCTTCTCGAGAAACATCGGCGCTATTTGCGTTTTTCCCAGCAATCTTATCGATTTCATCAATGAAGATGATGCCAAGCTGCTCCGCCCGATAAATCGCCTCCTGCGTCACTTCTTCCATATCGATGAGACGCTGTGCTTCTTCATTCGCAAGCACCTTTCTCGCTTCTTTTACAGTCAGCTTGCGGCGCTTTGTTTTCTTTGGCATAAGGTTTCCTAACGCATCTTGAAAGTTCATGCCCATCTGCTCCATGCCTGTGCCTTGAAGCATATCAAACATAGATGGCTGCTGCTCTTCCACCTCAATCGAAATGACCTCATCTTCAAGAAGACCGGCAGCTAGTTTTTGCTCTATTTCTTTTTGTTTTAACCGTGTGTCCGCTTCCTCTTGGTGAGCTTCCGTTTTCGTATCATTGTTTTGCTGTCCGCCAAACAGCATTTCGAGCGGATTCTTGAATGTATGCTGCTTCGGTTTTCCCGGTACGATCGCTTCGATAATGCGTTGATTTGCCAGTTCTTCCGCTTTATCCTTGACGCGAACCACTTTCTCTTCTTTTACAATACGAATTGATGTTTCCATTAAGTCCCGAACCATCGATTCAACATCTCGCCCTACATATCCGACCTCAGTAAATTTCGTTGCCTCTACCTTGAGGAATGGCGCGCCAACAAGTTTTGCTAAACGTCTGGCAATCTCTGTTTTACCAACCCCCGTCGGCCCAATCATTAAAATGTTTTTTGGGGCGATTTCATCGCGAATGGCTTCATCCAGCAAGCTTCGGCGATAGCGGTTACGCAACGCAACTGCCACCGCTTTTTTTGCATTTTTTTGGCCGATAATATATTGGTCAAGCTTCTCGACAATTTGACGTGGTGTAAAATGTAAATGCATTAGTACATCCCCCTTTACAGTTCCTCAACGATGATATTTCCGTTCGTATACACACAAATATCGCTTGCAACCTCAAGGCTCGCCTTTGCGATCTCTTTCGCTGTCAACCCTTCCCCTGCAAACTGCTTTAAAGCGCGACCTGCAGCAAGGGCATAGTTGCCTCCTGATCCAATCGCTAAAATGCCATCATCTGGTTCGATCACTTCGCCCGTACCAGAGATGAGGAGTAAATTTCTTTCATCCATCACGATGAGAAGCGCCTCTAATTGACGAAGCATCTTATCGCCCCGCCATTTCTTAGCCATTTCCACAGCAGCCCGCGGCAAATTGCCATTGTACTCCTCTAGCTTCCCTTCAAACATTTCAAATAAAGTAAACGCATCAGCAACTGAACCAGCAAAGCCAGCAAGCACTTTTCCCTGAAACAGTTTACGAACCTTGCGCGCTGTATGCTTCATAACAACCGCATTTCCAAATGTCACCTGACCGTCTCCTGCCATTGCACATTTTCCTTTATGATGAATGGCAAATATCGTTGTCGCATGAAAGTTTCCCATAGAAAAACTCCTTTTACCTTGTCGTTTTGTCACACCAATACCATTATATGGAGCATTCTGTCATTCTAGCATCATTATGCTCTCGGATGATGTTTTGTATAAACAAATCGCAATCTCTCCTTGGAAACATGCGTATAAATTTGAGTTGTGGATAAATGAGCATGTCCAAGCAGCTCTTGTACAGTACGTAAATCTGCGCCTTCATCCAGCATATGAGTTGCAAACGTATGCCGCAGCACATGCGGACTTAAACGCATTGTTAAGGAAGCCTTTTCAATGATTTCATTCAAAACGTACCGTACACCCCTTTCCGTTAAAGGGGCTCCTTTTGCATTTAAAAACAAAGCTGCGCTCTCCTGTCGGCTCTTCTTACACAATTCCTGCCTTCCGCCTTTGATATATGTATGTAGCGAATCATAGGCGTAGCTCCCAAATGGAACATAGCGCTGTTTTTTTCCCTTTCCAGTGACTAGAATCGTTCCAACCGTGAAATCAACATCTGCCAGACATAGCTGACAGCATTCACCTACTCGAATACCAGTTGCGTATAGAAGCTCCAGCAACGCTTGGTTGCGCTGCCCAAGCGCTGTACCCTGATCACAAACGGCAAATAGCTTCTCCAGCTCCTCAGCATATAGAAACTCGGGAATTGCCTCTTCCTTTTTTGGAAGGGATGCAAAAGAAAACGGATTATCCTCGCAATACCCCTCTCTCATGAAAAATCTATACAGGCTGCGCAGACTCGATATTTTCCTGGCCACTGTTTTTCGTGCCAGCTTTTTGCCGTGAAGCACAGTTAAATATAAACGAACATCGGAATATACAACATCCTCAAACGAAGCAATTCCTTGCTGCATCATAAATGTCATAAAATGTTCAAAGTCATCTTCATAACTTGCAAGTGTATATTTCGAATAATTTCGTTCAATTTGTAAATACTCGACAAACAGATTTAACTTTTCCTTTATATCCATAGATTTCTCACCTTTTAAGCAAGAAAGGCTACTAAATCGTATCACAACGTAGTAGCCTTTGCAAGTAAATTGACTAAATATTTACAAAATTTTGAATTATTCCTAAAGCCCGCTGTGCGTACGCTTCGTAACGCTCCAGCTTCTTCTTAATTTTTGTTTCCAGCGGCGGGAACAGTCCGAAGTTTGCATTCATCGGCTGAAATGTTTTCGCGTTTGTTGACGTAATATAATGCGCCATACTGCCCATCGCCGTTTCTGGAGGCAGCGAGATCAACTCCTGCCCCTTTACCATTCTAGCGGCATTAACTCCTGCAAGCAAGCCAGACGCCGCAGATTCTACATAGCCTTCTACACCTGTCATTTGCCCCGCAAAGAATAAATCCTCGCGCTGCTTATATTGGTAGGTAGGAAGAAGCAGGTTTGGTGAGTTAATAAACGTATTACGGTGCATAACACCATAACGGATGATTTCCGCATTTTCAAGCCCCGGAATGAGACTGAGTACTTCTTTTTGAGCGCCCCACTTTAAATGCGTTTGGAAGCCTACAAGATTGTACAACGTTCCTGCCGCATCATCCTGACGAAGCTGCACGACCGCAAACGGGCGTTTTCCTGTACGAGGATCCTCTAACCCAACCGGTTTCATTGGACCGAATAATAAGGTTTGCTTTCCGCGCTGCGCCATAACTTCCACAGGCATGCAACCTTCAAAGTAAATTTCTTTCTCAAATTCTTTAAGCGGCACAACCTCAGCAGAGATAAGCGCTTCGTAAAAACGGTTAAATTCCTCCTCTGTCATCGGACAGTTGAGATATGCCGCCTCTCCCTTATCATAACGCGATTTTAAATACGCAACCTCCATATTGACGCTCTCTTTCTCAATAATAGGTGCGGCTGCATCGTAGAAGTAAAAATAGTCTTCTCCTGTTAGCTCCTTCAGCCTGTCAGATAATGCTTTAGAAGTAAGCGGACCTGTCGCAATTATGGTCGGTCCAGCCGGTATTTCAGTTATTTCCTCCGTTACAACGGTTATATTCGGATGATTTTTCACATAGTCTGTTACCTTCGCCGCAAATTCATGACGATCGACCGCAAGCGCTCCACCTGCTGGCACAGAGCACTCATCCGCTGCCTGAATGATGACGGAATCTAACCGCCGCATCTCTTCCTTCAGCACACCAACCGCATTCGTTAAACTATTCCCTCTAAGAGAGTTACTACATACAAGCTCAGCAAATTTATCTGTATGATGAGCAGGCGTCTGCTTCACCGGTCTCATCTCATACAGCATAACCTTTACACCGCGCTTGGCGATTTGATACGCTGCCTCACTGCCAGCTAAGCCAGCTCCGATTACATGAACTGTTTGTTCCATTTCTATCACCTTTTCTCTTTCTTTTCCGAAAAAAATGTGAGCATTTTCGGCTCACATTTGTTGTTCCTCTTCATAATCACAAGATACACATTGCACCTGAAGACCTTTTTTGAGCTTCTTCTCTACAAGCATTCCTTCACATTTTGGACATTTTCTGCCCACTGGCTTATCCCAGGATAGAAAATCACAGTCCGGATACGTGCTGCAGCCATAGAAAGTACGTTTTTTCTTATTACTGCGCCGTTCGATGATTTCGCCTTCGCCGCATTTCGGACAATCGATATCAATCCCCTTCATGATCGGCTTTGTATTACGACAATCTGGGAAGTTCGAGCACGCCATAAATTTTCCATAGCGGCCCATTTTAAATACCATCGCATTTCCGCATTGCTCGCAATCTTCACCAGCTGGCTCATCCTTAATCTCAACTTCCCGCATTTCTTTCTCTGCTTTTTCAAGATGCTGTTCAAAGCCTCGATAAAATGCATCGATAACTTTGACCCAATTTGCCTCTCCATCTTCAATTTTATCTAAGCTATCCTCCATATTGACTGTAAACTCAATATTGATAATGTCTGGGAAGAATTCAAGGATGAGTTCAATAACAATCTCCCCAAGCTCAGTAGGCACAAAGCGTTTATTTTCAAGTGCCACGTAGCCGCGTTTTTGGATGGTTTCGAGCGTCGGCACATACGTAGACGGGCGGCCAATCCCAACCTCCTCCAGCGTTTTTACAAGCCGAGCCTCTGTATAGCGCGGCGGTGGCTGCGTAAAATGCTGCTTCGGCTCGATATCCTTCGAAAATACCGTTTCACCAATTTCAAATGGCGGAAGTAAACGATCTTTTTCTTCCACGCCATCATCGTTTGACTCAACATACACTTTCATAAACCCAGGAAACTTCACAACCGAGCCATGAGCGCGGAACTGCACTCCGTTATTGACCAAGGCAACCGTTACGGTATCCATGACAGCGGGTGCCATCAGGCTCGCGACAAAACGCTCCCAAATCAGCTTATACAGGCGGTATTGGTCCTTGCTTAATACAGTCTTTAGTTCCTCTGGCTTCCGAAGCGTTGAAGTTGGACGAATCGCTTCATGCGCATCTTGCGCATTCGTATTCTTCCCTTCCTTTCGCTTCTCCGTAGCTACATAGTCAGACCCGAATTTTTCCTCAATATAGTTCCTTGCTTCTGCCTGCGCTGTTTCAGATATACGAGTAGAATCCGTTCTCATATATGTAATTAACCCAATGGTCCCCTCTTTACCAATGTCAATTCCTTCGTATAGCTGCTGCGCAAGCATCATGGTCTTTTTCGCTCTCATATTAAGTTTACGGGCCGCCTCCTGCTGTAAGGAGGACGTCGTAAACGGAACAGCCGGATTACGCTTTCGTTCGCGCTTCGTAACGCTTTCAACAGCAAAGGTGTTTGTATCTAATTTTGCTAAAATTTCTTTTACCTCTTGCTCATGCTTCGGCTCCTTCTTTTCTCCGTCTACACCGTAAAAGCTAGCCTCAAATACATCCTTACCTTTTACAAACTCGCCTTTAATTGTCCAAAACTCTTCCGGGATAAATGATTTAATTTCCTTTTCGCGTTCCGAAATTAACCGAACTGCTACAGATTGAACACGTCCTGCACTTAAGCCCTTTTTCACTTTCTTCCATAATAGTGGGCTAATATTATATCCGACAAGACGATCCAGAATACGGCGTGCCTGCTGCGCATCGACTAAATGCATATTAATTGCACGCGGCTTTTTAAAAGACTCTTTCACAGCATCCTTTGTAATCTCATTAAAAACAACGCGGCATTCCGATGATATATCCACATTTAATGTATGGGCCAAATGCCACGCAATCGCTTCTCCCTCACGATCCGGGTCGGCTGCGAGATAAATTTTCTTTGCTTTTTTTGCGGCTGCCTTCAAGTCCTTTACAACAGGCCCTTTGCCTCGTATCGTGATGTATTTCGGTTCATAGTTATTTTCGACCTCAATGCCCATCTGACTTTTTGGCAAATCGCGTACATGTCCCATGGACGCTACTACTTTATATTTCTTCCCTAAATATTTTTCAATCGTCTTCGCCTTTGACGGTGATTCAACAATTACGAGATACTCTGACATCTTGGTTTCCTCCCTCAAGAGGTGAATTCAAGTCTTCATTTATAGTATTGATTCGCCTTCTTTTTGTCAATTCAGAATGAATATAAAATAACACATATGATGGAGGAGTTGTCAATATTTCTTTCGCAAAAACATGAAAATTGTCCATAAAATAGTAATTTTTTCAAAATTCTTCGGTAATATCAGCTGCATGCAGCACAAGCTTCGCCCCTTGTTGAATAAGCCAATTTGTGCCTGCCGATGTTTCCATATGGATGGGTCCCGGAATAGCAAACACTTCCCTGTTCTGTTCTAGGGCACAGTCAACTGTAATAAGGGAGCCGCTCCTCTCCTTTGCTTCCACTACAACAACGCCCTTTGACAACCCGCTTATAATACGATTTCGCCTTGGGAAGTACCACTTTTGCGGCCGAAAGTGCGGCGGATATTCTGTTACATATAAAACATACTGAGAATGCTTTTGTAATACAGTATAGTTGTCTTTTGGATATATATACCGAAAACCTCCTCCAAGCACAGCAATTGTATACCTATTTTGGTGTGCAGCGCTAATATGCGCTGCCATATCAATGCCATATGCCATACCGCTGACGATCACCCAATCCTCTTTCAAAAGCTCTGACAAAATAGATTGTACGCTCAAGATACCGTAATGAGAGGGGCGTCTTGTACCAACAACAGCCAGTTTTTTCTCATGCTGCATAAGAAAAAGATCACCCTTCCCATATAATACAAACGGCGGATCAGCAATCTCTTTTAGAAGGCTCGGGTATGTATCATCAAAGATAGTAGTATAACATATATCATGACGCTGTAACTCATCTAAAATAGAGGAAATCGTAATGGAATGAAGGGTAGAATAAAGCTGAGCAGCTCGTTTGGAGGAAATAGCGAGCAACGAGGAAAAATCATGAGGAGAGAGGTTATACAACTGCTTTAAGTCTGGGTCCCAGCGCAGCAAACGTTCCATTGCCCGCCAGTTATCAGCAAGACTGTGATGCAAATGAAGCAAACGTTCCCGTTTCGCTTTCATAATACGCCCCCTTTACCGTAACCTAATGGTATGCAAAATAGAAGGGCACTCTCCTAAAAGAGAGCATCCTTCTATTTTCATCTTTCAGCGTCTTTCCATGAGAAAGCAGCCGCCTCAAGCCCAAGATGAAGCAAACTATTACATTAGTGTGTTTTGCAAGATTCTAATAATCCCTTTTCTTCTAGCACAGAGATTAATGTCTCGCCCATCACGGATGGAGTTGGTGCTACTTTAATGCCGCACTCCTCCATTGTTTTAATCTTCTCAGCAGCTGTGCCTTTGCCGCCAGAAATGATAGCACCCGCATGGCCCATACGTTTGCCGGCAGGCGCAGTTTGACCGCCGATAAAGCCTACAACCGGCTTTTTCATATTTGCGCGTACCCACTCAGCCGCTTCCTCTTCCGCTGTACCGCCAATCTCACCAATCATGATGACAGCGTATGTATCCTGATCCTCATTAAACGCTTGCAATACATCGATGAAGTTTGTGCCATTTACAGGATCCCCGCCGATTCCAACGGCTGTAGACTGACCAATTCCAGCCACAGTTAATTGATGTACCGCTTCGTATGTTAAAGTACCGGAGCGAGACACAATGCCAACGTGACCTTTTTTGTGAATATAGCCAGGCATAATACCGATTTTGCACTCTTCAGGCGTGATTACACCAGGGCAGTTTGGTCCCACTAAACGTGTTTTCTTGCCTTCCATGTACTTTTTCACCTTAACCATATCAAGGACAGGGATACCCTCTGTAATACATACTACTAAATCAAGTTCCGCATCTACCGCTTCCATGATAGAATCAGCGGCGAACGCAGGTGGAACGTAAACAACAGAGGCAGTTGCACCCGTCGCTTGCACTGCTTGCTCAACTGTATCAAAAACAGGTACGCCAATAACCTCCGTACCGCCTTTGCCAGGAGATGTGCCGCCAACGATTTGCGTTCCGTACTCGATCATTTGTGTTGCATGAAATAAACCTTGTTTACCTGTAATACCTTGTACGATTACCTTTGTATCCTTATTAATAAATACGCTCATCTTTCTCCCCCGCTTTCTGTTAGCCCACAAGCGAAACGATTTTTTGTGCACCGTCTGCCATCGATTCAGCAGCTGTAATATTCAAGCCGGACTCACTTAAAATTTTCTTGCCAAGCTCTACATTTGTGCCTTCTAGGCGCACAACAAGAGGCAGCTCTAGACCAACCTGCTTCGTCGCTTCCACAACACCGTTTGCAATCACATCACACTTCATAATACCGCCAAAGATGTTAACGAAAATTCCTTTTACATTTTGGTCAGAAAGGATGATTTTAAACGCTTCCGTTACCTTTTCTGTTGTTGCGCCGCCGCCTACATCCAAGAAGTTTGCAGGATCCCCGCCGTAATACTTAATGATATCCATTGTCGCCATCGCAAGACCTGCACCATTTACCATACAGCCAATATTGCCATCTAAAGAAATGTAGTTTAGGTCATATTTAGAGGCTTCAATCTCTTTTGGATCTTCTTCATCTAGATCGCGAAGCGCAAGAATATCCTTATGGCGATATAATGCATTAGAGTCAAAGTTCAGCTTCGCATCAAGCGCCATAACTTTGCCGTCTCCTGTTACAACAAGCGGATTGATTTCCGCAATGGAACAGTCCTTCTCCACAAATGCTGTGTACAAGCTCATCATGAACTTCGCAGCCTGCCCGACAAGCTCCTTTGGAATATTGATATTGAACGCAATACGGCGTGCTTGAAAGGCTTGTAAGCCTACAGCCGGGTTGATATATTCTTTAAAGATTTTTTCTGGGGTTTTCTCTGCTACTTCCTCAATTTCAGTTCCGCCTTCTTCAGAGGCCATCAATACAACTTGTGAAGTAGCACGATCTAATACTAAACCAACATAATATTCTTTTTTAATGTCACAGCCCTCTTCAATAAGTAAGCGCTTTACTTCTTTGCCCTCTGGACCTGTTTGATGGGTTACAAGCGTGCTACCTAAAATTTGCTCCGCATATGTACGAACTTCCTCTAGGCTTTTTGCTACTTTCACGCCTCCAGCTTTGCCGCGTCCGCCGGCATGGATTTGTGCTTTAACTACGCATACAGCTGTTCCTAATTCTTTTGCAGCTTCTACAGCTTCTTCTACTGTGAAAGCCACTTTCCCATTAGGAACGCTTACACCATAGTTTCTAAGGACCTCTTTGCCTTGATACTCATGGATATTCATGGTTCCCATCCTCCCCATTGTTAGTGAACGAATAAAACACTTCGGTATTATTGTATAAAATCTCACAAAGACTGTCTATAAGAAAGTATCAAGAATAAAAATATTCTAAAAATATAGAATTTATATTTTTATTGAAGCAATGGAAAACCGGCCCCCTCTGCAGGAGGACCGATAAAGATAGCTACTGTTAAGTTTGTCCCATTCTAGAACAGAACTTTCACTTGCCAGCTTCTTATATACCAAACCGCATATTTATACCATATGTTTAATAGGAGCAAATGATTTTCGATGTTCCGGCAATATCCCATGATGCTCGATCGCAGCTAAATGCTCCTTTGTCCCATAGCCTGCGTGCTTTTCAAAGCCATACTGCGGATAGCGCAGACCAAGCTCCTTCATCATCCGGTCACGCGTCACCTTTGCGACGACAGAGGCAGCTGAAATGGATATACTTTTGGCATCACCTTTGATAATGGACGTTTGCGCAATCGGAAGCGGCAGCTTCATTGCATCGATGAGCAAATGCTGCGGTGTGATAGATAAACTTCCAATCGCCTCTATCATCGCCTTTTTTGTTGCTTCGTATACGTTGATTTCATCAATTTCTTCAGCGCTGATAATGCCAATCCCAATGGCAAGCGCCTGTTCTTGAATAATAGAGAAAAAAGCTTCTCGCTTCGCTTCACTGAGCTTTTTCGAATCGTTCAGTCCCGCTAAATAAAAATTTCCAGGCAAAATAACCGCCGCCGCTACAACCGGTCCAGCCAGCGGACCTCTGCCAACCTCATCAACGCCCGCTATAAGCGTAATGCCTTGAGAGCGAAGCGCTTTTTCATACGTTGACATGTAAGAAAACAATTGCTGATCCTGCTGCTGCAGCTGTTTTTGTTTTCGCCAACTAGCTATGAGCTTTTGCACTCCTTTTCGTTCATCCTGCAGCAATTCGACAAAGCGCTGATCCTGTTCCGTTTCTATTTCCTCTAGCAACAGCTTTATTAATTTAATCGTCCGCACTGCCATATAGTCCCCCCTAATAAAGAAAACTCGCCGACTGGCGAGCCCTGTCCTTGGGCGAAGCCAGAGGCGTAGCCCTACTTATATTTTATTCCTAAAATTTCTCACTACGTCGAGCTGTCTTCCAGCTAGAAATTTATCCTTGCTTAAAGTGATATAAAAGGCACGCATATGCGCACCTTTTATGCTTCTATTTCTGCATATTCATTCGGCTCTTCGAAAGTAATTCGCCCTAGCTTACCAGCTCGCAACTCTCTCAGCACAATTTCTGCCGTTTTATCGTAATCAATGATGCCGCCGCTTAATAAGCAGCCTCTTCGCTTTCCGATGTCATCAAATAACTCCACAATATCCTCAGAAAGATGGGTGAGATTATAGCGTTCCTTTAACTTTTCTGGATAATGTGCAGAAAGGAAGCGGAGCGCATAGACAGCCACATCTTGTAAATTTAAAATGGCGTCCTTAATTGCACCGGATGTGGCTAGGCGAAGCCCAACTAGCTCATCTTCGAATTTTGGCCAAAGAATCCCCGGCGTATCAAGCAATTCAAGTTCCTTACCAACCTTAATCCATTGCTGTGCAGTCGTTACCCCTGGCCGGTCACCTGTTTTGGCAATATTCTTTTTCGCAATTTTATTGATCAACGTTGATTTTCCTACGTTCGGAATCCCAACAATTAATGCACGGACCGCCCTTGGATTGACACCTTTAGCAATCATTCTATCGAATTTTTCCTTCACCAATTCCTTACAGGCAGCGGTAATTTCTTTCATCCCCTGCCCCGCTTGCGCATTAATAGAAATGGCTTTAAAGCCCTTTTGCTCAAAATACGCAATCCATTTGCGTGTTAGCCTCTCGTCCGCCATATCAGCTTTATTTAATACAACGAGACGGGGCTTATGAGCAATAATTTCATCAATCATCGGATTTCGGGACGAAGCAGGAAGACGGGCGTCAACGAGCTCAATCACTACATCGATTAGCTTTAACTGCTCCGTTACTTGGCGCCTTGCTTTTGCCATATGTCCGGGAAACCATTGAATTGTCATATTATCACCTGCTTACGATTAATACTAGCCTGCCGACCGGCAAGCTGGTTTGTGTTTCTATCTATTTTTCGATAATGCGGGCATCTTTAATCGGCCAGTACACAATATTTGCCTTGCCGATGACTTGATCCATAGAAATGGTTCCGATTGTTCGGCTATCCTTGCTAAAACGGCGGTTGTCACCCATAACAAACAGCTGCCCCTTAGGTACAGTACGAGCTCCTGTAACTTCTTCAAGTGTGAAGTCATATGTAAGAGATCCTTCTGTTACTTGCTTTTTATATGTCTCTAAATACGGCTCTTCATACGCTTTCCCATTTACATATAATACATCATTCTTATACTCGATACGATCGCCCGGCAGTCCGATAACCCGCTTAATATAGTCTTTATCCTCTGTTGCCCGAAACACAATAATATCAAACCGTTTCGGTTCTCCGAGATTATATCCGAGTTTATTCACAATCATACGATCCCTGTTATGTAATGTCGGCATCATGGAAACACCATCAACTAAAATCGGCGCAAAGAGGAAGTGACGAATGACAGCTGCAAGCACAACGGCTACAACAATCGCTTTAATCCATTCCCACGTTTGGCTTTTTTCCTTCGCCATATATATTCTCCTCCATAGGTGGTGTGTATAGGCCATATCGGAAAAAGGGAGCTTGTACATACAAGCTCCCATACAGTCATTATCGAATTTCTTTGATACGTGCTTTTTTACCGCGAAGGTTACGCAAGTAGTACAATTTCGCACGGCGAACTTTACCGCGACGCATTACTTGGATTTCCGCAATACGTGGTGTGTGTAATGGGAATGTACGCTCAACGCCTACACCGTAAGATACTTTACGAACTGTAAATGTTTCGCTGATTCCGCCGCCACGACGTTTGATTACAACGCCTTCGAACACCTGGATACGCTCGCGAGTACCCTCTACTACTTTTACATGCACACGCACTGTGTCCCCTGGACGGAATGCAGGTAAATCAGTCTTTAATTGGGATTTTGTGATTTCTTCAATCAATTGTTGCATTTCTGATTCTCTCCTTTTAAACCGATGCTCTTACACTCTATCTCCTGCAGCGGAACATCGTTGTTAATGCGACGTAAGTCACAAGGGATATCTTAACACATATGAACCTAGCTTGCAATAGCTATCTAGGAAAGTGTTAAGCCTTTTTACTTGTCTTCTTCAAATTCACGCAGCCACTGCTGCTCCTGCTTTGACCAGTCACGCCCCTCAAGCAAATCGACACGGCGCATATACGTGCGGCGTAACGATTCCTTCCGGCGCCATTCCTCTATCTTGGCATGATTGCCCGATAGCAAAACATCCGGAACCTTCATCCCCCGGAAGTCAGCGGGACGTGTATAGTGGGGATGCTCTAACAGACCTGTGCTGAACGAATCCTGAACGTGCGACTCCTCCTTGCCAAGCACCCCTGGCAGCAAACGAACAACACTGTCTGTGACAACCATGGCGGCCAGTTCGCCGCCTGTTAAGACATAGTCCCCAATAGAAATCTCATCCGTTACGAGATGCTCCCGGATCCGTTCATCGTAGCCCTCATAATGACCGCAAATTAAAACGAGATGCTCTTCCTCTGCCAACGCTTCCGCTTTTCGCTGCGTCAGACGCTCTCCTTGCGGGCACATGAGAAGAACACGCGGCTTTGTTTCAGCAGTGCCTGTAAGCTGCTCCACCGCATCAAAAATCGGCTGCGGAGCAAGAACCATGCCTGCCCCTCCTCCGTACGGATAGTCATCCACGCTGCCATGCTTGCTTGCTGAGTACTCCCGGAAATTTACAACACGGATGGATACAGCTTCTTTTTCCTGCGCTTTTTTTAAAATCGAAGAACCGAACACACCTGTGAACATTTCAGGAAACAATGTTACGATATCGATTTTCATTCTAACAACCCTTCCATCACATAAATTACGACAAGTTTATTTGCCACATCAACCTTTAATACAACATCTGCAATATATGGGATATAGGCTTCTTTTCCGTTCGGACGCTTCACGACCCAAACATCATTTGCACCTGGAGATAGAATCTCTGTAACCACGCCAAGCTCTTCTCCATCCTCGGAAACAACCTTACAATCAATAATTTCATGGTAATAATACTCATTTTCCTCAAGCTTGCCAAGCTGGTCCTCTGACACCTTTAAAAAGGAGCCCTTAAACTGTTCGACGTCGTTGATATTGTCATAGCCCACAAATGTAAGAAGATCAAAGGTTTTATGCGTACGGTGCGATGCAACCTTCACTTCAATCGGCTCTTTGCTTTTCTCCTTCCAGATGTATAGCGTACTGCCTTTTTTGTAACGCTCCTCAGGAAAGTCTGTGCTAGAAATCACACGGACTTCTCCTCGTAAGCCTTGCGTATTCACAATCTTCCCAACGTTAAACCATTTTGCCATAGGATGATCCACTCCGTTTTCTCATTTATGTATGTATATTAGTTTCTCCATAACTTTCTTCGCTTAATAAAGAAAAGCGGACAAGGCCCGCCTTTTATGGCAGCGTAGGGGTGAGCCGGAGTAAAAGGCGCTTTTTACCTTTTGCGGAGGTTCAGCCCGGAGTCTGCCATTTTGGGCCTTGGGAGCTAGACATCGCCCCTAAAAGTTATATTTTCTTATCTTGTACAGAAAACTCGCCGATTGGCAAGCCCTGCTCTTGGGCGAAGACAGAGGCGTAGTTGTACTTACACATCGCCTTACATTTTCCTAAATTGCAAAAAAGGGAGAGGAACAATCGTCCTCGCCCTTTTTCCCGCTATTGAATTTCAAGCGTCAGCTTTTCGTTTTTTTGATAACCAGCCGCATAAACGACGGTCCGAATCGCTTTTGCAATACGGCCTTGCTTGCCGATTACTTTTCCAACATCCTCAGGATGTACAGTTAATCGATATATGGTAGCTCCATTAGTCGTGTCTTGTGTAACCTTTACATCCTCAGGATAATCCACAAGGGCCTTGACAATCGCTTCGATTAACCCCGTCATACGCCGATTACTTGCCTTGGCGTGCTACGTGGAACTTCTCTAAAATACCTTGTTTAGAGAACAAGTTGCGAACTGTGTCAGATGGTTTCGCACCGTCTGCCAACCATTTTAATGCTGCTTCTTCGTTGATTTTGATTTCAGCTGGTTGCGCAACTGGATTGTAGTAGCCGATTTCCTCGATGAAACGTCCATCACGAGGAGAACGAGAATCTGCAACAACTACACGATAGAAAGGAGATTTTTTAGCTCCCATACGTTTTAAACGAATTTTAACTGCCATTTATAAAGCACCTCCGAATTTGTTTCACACAGATACTAATATTAGCAAATGTGTTTAGGGTTGTAAAGTATAAATTCTTAACAGCTTATTTTTTCCTTCAGCTATCTTGCTATTTACATGAAGGGAAACTTAAAGCCGCCTTTTTTCTTGCCTTTTTGCATACTTGTCATTGTTTTCATCATCTTCTTCATATCATCAAACTGCTTGAGAAGACGGTTTATCTCTTGAACAGTCGTCCCGCTTCCCTTTGCGATCCGCTTTTTGCGGCTGGCATTGATGATTTCCGGCTGCTCTCGTTCTAGTTTTGTCATTGAACGAATAATAGCCTCAACATGACCAATTTGCTTTTCGTCCACCTGAACGTTTTTCAAGCCCTTCATTTTGTTGGCACCAGGAATCATACCAAGCAATTCATCAAGTGGTCCTAGTTGACGCACTTGTCCCAATTGCTCCAAAAAGTCATCTAACGTAAATGACTGTGTACGCATTTTTTCTTCAAGCTCTTTTGCTTTTTCCATATCAACATTGGCTTGTGCTTTCTCAATAAGCGTCAGCACATCCCCCATACCTAAAATACGGGAAGCCATACGCTCCGGATGAAACGGCTCAAGCGCATCAAGCTTTTCGCCCATACCTGCAAACTTGATTGGCGTGTTTGTGACAGCTTTAATAGACAGAGCGGCGCCACCGCGCGTATCACCGTCTAGCTTTGTAAGCACAACACCCGTCAAGCCAAGCTGTTCATGAAAACTTTGTGCCACATTAACCGCATCTTGCCCTGTCATCGCATCAACAACAAGGAAAATTTCATCAGGTTTTGTAACCTCTTTTACTTGCTTGAGTTCATCCATAAGCGTTTCATCAATATGAAGACGACCTGCTGTATCGATAAGTACATAGTCACGATGCTCTTCTTTCGCCTTTTCGATCGCTTGTTTTGCAATTTCCACTGGGCTTACTTGATCACCAAGGGAAAAAACAGGCATATCAATCTGCTTTCCAAGTGTTTCAAGCTGTTTGATAGCGGCAGGACGGTAAATGTCGGCTGCTACAAGCATTGGCTGGCGATTATACTTTTTGCGAAGCAAATTTGCAAGCTTTCCTGTTGTTGTCGTTTTACCAGCGCCCTGCAGACCTACCATCATAATGACAGTCGGCGGACGACTTGCGACAGCAATTTTGCTTTGCTCACCGCCCATAAGCTGCGTGAGCTCATCCTGTACAACCTTGATAACCTGCTGCCCAGGCGTTAAGCTTTTCATCACATCTTGCCCAACAGCACGCTCAGACACGCGTTTCACAAAGTCTTTTACTACTTTAAAGTTAACATCTGCTTCCAGCAAAGCAAGACGCACTTCGCGCATCATTTCTTTTACATCGGCTTCGGTAACTTTCCCTTTGCCGCGGATTTTCTGCAATGTCTGTTGAAGTCGGTCGGCTAATCCTTCAAATGCCATAATGCCGTCCTCCTACTCTAAATTTTCAATAGCTTCAACAATGTGCTTCACTTCTTCGTTCACATGCTCGTGTTTATTAAGTACATCCTGCATCTCTGCAAGAAGCTGCTGCCGTTTTTGAAACTTTTCAAACAATAACAGCTTTGCTTCATACTCCTCAAGCATTGCTTCTGTACGCTTAATATTGTCGTATACTGCTTGGCGGCTTACTTCAAACTCCTGAGCAATCTCACCGAGCGAGTAGTCGTCTAAATAATAAAGAGACATATAGCTTCGCTGCTTCGCAGTTAACAACGATTGATAAAAATCGTATAAATAATTCATTCTCGTTGTCTTTTCGAGCACGTTGATCACCCTTTGTTAAGTGAATTCCCTTTACAACATTAGTGTACAGAGAAATAAAACACGTGTCAAGCCTTTCCTCTTGCAAGCTCTATTCTGCTTCCTTATCGATCAAGTCTCCAAACAAGCCGTATACATACTGTTCAGGGTTAAATTCTTGAAGATCGTCCATTTTCTCACCAAGACCAACAAACTTTACAGGCACCTTCATTTCATTTCGGATTGCAAGCACAATCCCGCCTTTTGCTGTACCGTCAAGCTTCGTTAATACAATCCCGCTTACGTCTGTCACTTCACGGAAGGTTTTTGCCTGACTTAAGCCGTTTTGTCCTGTTGTCGCATCAATCACAAGCAGCACTTCATGAGGTGCACCGGGAACCTCGCGCTCAATAACGCGCTTTACCTTCTCAAGCTCCTTCATCAGATTGACTTTATTCTGAAGGCGGCCTGCCGTATCGCAAAGCAGTACATCTACCTTGCGCGCTTTCGCTGCCTGAACCGCATCGTACATCACAGCTGCCGGGTCAGATCCTGACCCTTGCTTAATGACATCCACGCCTACACGCTCTCCCCATACTTCGAGCTGCTCAATAGCACCGGCGCGGAAAGTATCCCCAGCCGCCAGCAAAACTGTTTTTCCTTGGCTCTTCAATCTGTGTGCAAGCTTACCGATTGTTGTTGTTTTTCCTACACCGTTGACGCCAACAAACAAAATGACAGTAAGCTCATTTTCTTGCAGATGCAATTCGCCGTTAAAATCATCATCGCTTTTATAAATTTCTACGAGCTTCTCAGAAATAACCGCCTGCACGTCCTTTGTATCCTGAATATTACGGCGCTTTACCTCATCCTTTAGCTCTTCAATCAGCTCCATTACCGTTGTCACACCAACATCGGCGCCAATTAGAATTTCTTCTAGCTCTTCAAAAAAATCCTCATCTACTTTTCGATACCGGTATACAAGATCATTCACCTTTTCAGAAAAGGAAGTACGTGTTTTTTCAAGACCTTGTCGAAACTTTTCTGTTACTGATTCTGTTTGACGGGAAATTGTTTCCTTTAACTTTTTAAAAAAACTCATTACGCCACATCCTTTCTAATCATTCGCAATTGCTTTAGCATCATCATCAAGCCGAACAGAAACAAGCCTAGAAACGCCAGACTCCTGCATGGTAACACCATAGAGCACATCGCATTCCTCCATTGTTCCCTTTCGGTGCGTAATGACGATAAATTGTGTTTCTTGACTGAACTTCCGTAAATACTGCGCAAAGCGCGATACGTTCGCTTCATCGAGCGCCGCCTCTACCTCATCAAGTACACAAAACGGAACAGGCCGCACCCGTAAAATAGCAAACAAAAGTGCAATTGCGGTGAACGAACGCTCCCCGCCAGACAGCAGTCCAAGATTTTGCAGCTTTTTCCCAGGCGGCTGTGCTACGATATCAATGCCTGTGTTCAATAAATCCTTTTCGTCTGTCATAATCAAGTCTGCTCGTCCACCGCCAAACAGCTCGCGAAACACCGCTTGAAATTCAGTGCGAATTGCCCCAAATGTATAAGCAAACCGCTTCTTCATCTCTTCATCCATCTCGCTGATAACCCCATGCAGCGTATTCTTTGCCTCCTGTAAATCACCGCGTTGTTCGAGAAGGAAATGATAACGTTCGGACACTCTCTCATATTCTTCAATCGCACCTAAGTTCACTGTGCCAAGCTCCTCAATAGACAGCTTGATCAGCTTTACCCGTTTACGCGCCTCTTCTACAGGCATCATAAGCGAATATTTCAGTTTTGCCGCTTCATACGAAATTGTATACGTTTCACGCAGCTGCTGCAGTCGATTCTCCAATTCTACATCGAGACGCCCTAGCTGCACTTCCTGATCTTTGACGACATCCAGTACATATTTATGCTGCCGCTTTGTTTCCTTCGTTTCTCTTTCCGCATCCTCTAATGCAGTTTGAAGACCGAGACGCTGCTCCCGGCGCGCACTAATCAATTCAACTGTCTGATTCCGGTCATGCGCCTTTTTCTCAATTTGCTCCGACAAATGAGCCTCTCCGCTTGAGCTGGAAGCTGTCTCGCGCTTCAGCAGATCTAAATCCCCCTCTGCCCTAGACAGTATTTCATTTGCATCACCCTGTTCCCGCAGCAACCGAGTCACCGTTTCCTTCTGATTCTGCAAACGCTGCTGCTCCTGCGCAACCTGTACTTTGATATCTGTAATTTCGGTCTGCAGCTTTTCCTTGGAGGAGCGCTGCTCACTTTTTTGCTTCGTTAAACTCTTCATCTGTTCGTCTAACGTTGCAATCGTTCCACTGATTTGCTCAAGCTCTTGCTGCAGCACTTTTTCTCTCTCCGCTGTCTTTGTGTGCTCCTCATGAAAATCATTCATCTCTAAATCGTAAAGAGCAAGACGGTCATTGATACGATGCTCTTCCACTTCTAACTGGGTAATCTCTTCTTTTTGCACACGCTCATTTGCCCGGATATTCTCAATAAGCGTCCGAAGCTCAGACGCCTTCTTTTCTAGCCCGCCGATTTCACTTTTTAAAGATTGAATATATTTCTCTAGGGCACTCGTTTTATGCTCCATATCCGCCAGCTTCTCCGTCCATGCCTCAAGCTCTCGCTGCCGTCCAAGCAACGATGTTTTCGCCTGCTTTACAGCGCCCCCTGTCATGGATCCGCCTGGGTTCACCACATCCCCCTCAAGCGTAACAATGCGGTATCGATATTGCAGCAATCGCGCCAGCTCATTCGCACCTTTTAAATCACTCGTCACAATAACTGTCCCGAGCAAATTTGTAATTACACTCCGGTACGGTGGCTGATACGCAATAAGCTCAGACGCCACACCTATAAAAGCTGCATGCTGCTGCGCAGCCTGCAAAATGTCAGATGATATATATCTGCCCTTGATTGCTGTCATTGGCAAAAACGTAGCACGCCCATACTGATGCTTCTTCAAAAAAGCAATTGCTCCTCTGGCATGCTGTTCCTCTTGGACAACAATGTGCTGGGCCGCGGCGCCTAATGCTGTTTCAATAGCGGTTTCATATTTCTCGGGTACAGTAATAAGCTCAGCAACAGCTCCTTCGACTCCATCCAGCCGTCCGCCGCGCTCTTTCAGCACTTCCCTGACGCCTTGATAAAAACCGGTATATTCCTCTTGCATTTCCTCAAGCATTTCTTTACGGGAACGCGCCTTTTGTAAATATTGGTACGCTTGATACAGCTTCGCTTCATCCTCTGTTTGCTGCGTTCTCATACGTGCAACCTTTTGCTCAGTCTCCTGCAGCAGCGAGATGTGCTGGGCCATAGCTGACTGAAGTGCTTCATACTCGACATTTAAACGTGCCTTCTTCTCTTCAATAGAAGTTCGCAACTCTAAAAATTTACTATTTTCTTCGTTTAGACGTCTCGTTTTAAATTCCTTCTGCTTCGTTTGCTCGCCTATTAAAACCGACTCATTCCGAAGACCAGCCTGCTTGTTCAACAACTCGATATAGTCGCCTTGCAGCTTCTCAATTTCTTCCTCGACGTTTTGTTCATATGTCATCATGACCTGCTGATGCTGATGGAGACGCTGCTCTAGTTCCTTTACTGAATGAGCGAATGCTTGCAGCTGGCTCTTTTCTTGCTTCACATCCACTTCATATTGCTGAAGTTTTCTCGTTAAATCCTGGATGGTTTTCTCGAGCTGTGTGCGGTTGACAGCCGCATTCTTTTTCCGCTCCTTTAGTACTTCCCTTTGCCCCTCAAGCTTCTCAAGCTCCTTGCTTGATAGGAGAAGCACCTCCTGCAAAGAAGCGATTGACTCATCAATAGCATGCATATGCTCGCGATGCTCCTCCGTCTTCGCCTCACCTGCTTGCAGCTTTGCGGACAGCTTGACTTCGTGATCTTTATTGTTTGCAAGCTCTTCCTGCAGGCGTTCCCATTTCGTATGCAGCTCCTCAATTTCATATACGATCAGGGCTGTTTCTACCTTTTCCAGCTCTTCCTTCTTTTCCAGATAATCCTTCGCAACAGAGGATTGGATGCGAAGCGGCTCAATCTGGCTGCTCAGTTCGTGGATAATATCCTCAACACGATTTAAATTTTCCTGTGTTTCCTCGAGCTTCGCCTCTGCCTTTTTCTTGCGTGTTTTATATTTCAACACTCCGGCTGTTTCCTCAAAAATCCCCCGGCGATCCTCAGATTTACTGCTTAAAATCTCCTCGACCTTCCCTTGGCTAATAATCGAAAACGCTTCCCGGCCCATGCCCGAATCCATAAATAAATCAACGATATCCTTAAGGCGGCATGATTGCTTATTAATCAAAAAGTCACTATCCCCAGAGCGGTATACGCGCCGCGTTACACTTACCTCATTATATTCAATGGGCAGCTGCTGATCCTCATTATCAAGCGTTAATGTTACCTCCGCTATGTTGAGCGATTTACGCGAATCACTGCCAGCAAAAATAATATCCTCCATTTTTGCACCGCGCAGTGATTTAACAGATTGCTCGCCAAGAACCCAGCGAATCGCATCTGTAATATTGCTTTTACCACTTCCATTCGGACCGACTACCGCCGTGACACCTGGAACAAAGTCAATGGCCACGCGCTCTGCGAACGATTTAAATCCAACGATATCTAGTCTTTTGAGGAACATTTATCACTTTCCCCCTTTTTACGCAGAATGAATCCCCCTTTGATCAGGGGGATTCATTCTTGATGTTCTTTTAGCTTTTTTAACGCTTCCTCTGCGGCATGCTGCTCCGCTTCCTTTTTTGATTTTCCGCTTCCCAGGCCCAAGGCCACTCCATTTAAAGTAACACGGGAAATAAACTCACGATTATGCGCAGGACCCTTCTCCTGCAAAATTTGATACTCAATGCTCCCGCTGCCGTCACGCTGAATCAATTCCTGCAGCTGACTTTTAAAATCCATCACATGAGAAAAAGCACCCTCGTTAATTTTCGGATACACGATATGTTTTAAAAATTCCCAAACGCGCTCTAACCCTTGATCTAAGTACAGCGCCCCAATAAATGCCTCAAACACATCCGCCAATAGCGCCGGGCGTTCACGTCCACCTGTCATCTCCTCGCCTTTCCCTAGTAAAACAAGCTCACCAAATGACAATTCATTGGCAAATTGCACAAGAGATGGTTCACAAACGATAGCAGCGCGAAGCTTTGTAAGCTCCCCCTCGCTCATAGTCGGATATTTTTGAAACAAATATTGGGAGATGGTTAGTTCCAATACCGCATCTCCTAAAAATTCCAAACGCTCGTTATCTTCATGAGGTTTTTTGCGATGCTCATTCACATAAGATGAATGCGTGAAAGCTTGAATTAGCAGCTTTTCATTCTGAAATGCAATGCCCGTCCTGTCTTGAAACTGTTTGAAAGCCTCGCGATATTTCGCTTCAAATCTTTTGTCTCTATGTCTTCTGTACGGCATAGGTTCCTCCTAAACATCCGCAGGTATGCATATATGCTGAGAAAGCCCCGTAGAAACGGGACTTGCTCAAAATCTTATACGTGGCTCTCTATGTAGCTAACAGCATCGCCAACAGTTGCGATTTTCTCTGCATCCTCATCGGAAATTTCCATTTCGAACTCATCTTCTAACTGCATAACAAGTTCTACTACATCTAAAGAATCCGCACCTAGATCCTCTTTAAAATTAGCAGAAGGGACTACTTCTGTTTCGTCTACTCCAAGACGATCTACGATGATTTTTGTTACACGCTCTAAAACGTCTGACATTATGGTTCACCTCCCCTCAAGTATTATATTAGATATTGTACAGAAAAACTAGACAAAATCAATTCTTTGTTATATAAAGGGACCCCTACATGCTCATGCCGCCGTTGACATGCAGCGTATGGCCTGTAATATAGCCGCTGCGATCGGATGCAAGGAACGTTACCGCATGCGCAATATCATCCGCCTCACCGAACTTTGCAAGCGGAATCAGTTTTAGCATTTCCTGCTTTACCTCTTCTGTCAGTTTGTCCGTCATATCTGTTACGATAAAGCCAGGCGCAACCGTGTTTACCGTGATATTGCGAGGCGCAAGCTCCTTTGCCGCAGTTTTCGTTAAACCAATCACACCAGCCTTCGCTGCCACATAGTTTGCTTGTCCAGGGTTTCCTGTTACCCCAACAACAGAGGCGATGTTGATAATGCGACCAGCGCGCTGCTTCATCATATGGCGGGATACTGCTTTTGTTGTCAAAAATACGCCTTTTAGGTTCGTATTAATGACTGCATCCCATTCTTCTTCCTTCATACGCATTAACAGATTATCTTTTGTAATGCCGGCATTATTGACAAGAATGTCAATTTTTCCAAATGTATCTACAGCTTGCTTGATCATCGCGTTTACTTCCTCACCGTTTCCGATGTCAGCCTTTACTGCAATCGCTTCGCTGCCAAGCTTTTGAATTTCATCGACTACTTCCTTTGCCTTTAGTTCGTTGCCTGCATAGTTAACAACTACCTTTGCGCCGTTCTTTGCCAATTCAAGCGCTACAGCGCGGCCGATTCCGCGGGACGCTCCTGTTACAACTGCAACCTTATCTTGTAGCATCAGCCTTCTCCTCTCAATTTTGAAATTGTGCTCTGAAGCGTTTCTTCATCGTAAATTGCATATGTCTGCACAGATGGAGCGATTGATTTCATCAATCCTGCCAACACTTTACCTGGACCAATTTCTACAACTGTATCTACACCTAGTTCTGCCATACGTTCAATTGCTGGATACCAAAGCACTGGAGAATAGAGCTGCTCGACTAGCTTTTCCTTGATTTCTTCTTTGTTTGTTATCACGTCTGCTGTTACGTTTGCCACTACCGGGATGCTCGCGTCATGCATTGCGATCCCATCAAGGACCGCACGGAATTTTTCTGCAGCCGGCTTCATAAGAGAGGAGTGAAACGGACCGCTCACGCGAAGAGGAATCGCCCGCTTGGCACCGTTTTCCTTCGCTTTTTGTGATGCAAGCTCCACACCTGTTTTCGTTCCGGAAATTACGATTTGCGCGCGGCTGTTCATATTCGCAATTTGCACTGGGTGTCCTTGCTTTGTTACTTCCTCTGTTGCATCCCGAAGTAAAGCAGGATCCATGCCTAAAATAGCTGCCATTGCGCCTTCGCCGTTTGGCACTGCTTCCTCCATATATTCACCGCGCTTGCGCACTGCATAAACGCCATCTTCAAATGAAAACGCGCCCGCAGCTACCAGCGCACTATATTCACCGAGGCTATGCCCTGCTACATAATCAGGCGTAATGCCAGATTGCTTTAAAGCCGTTAGAATAGCAACGCTTGTTGTTAGAAGAGCTGGCTGTGCATTTGTTGTTAATGTCAGTTCCTCCTGAGGTCCCTCGAATATGAGCTTTGAAAGCGATACACCTAGGATCTCATCAGCTTTCTTGAACACTTGCGCAACCTCTTCATACTGATCTGCTAATTGTTTCCCCATGCCAACAGCTTGCGACCCTTGACCAGGGAACAAAAATGCGATTTTTCCCATTTATTTTACCTCCTCTGTTTGCCTCTCAACCGCCTCTGTAATCGTTGCAACCATATTATTTGCTACCATTTCTCTTGTTTGACGAATCGCGCTGAATACCGCGTGCTCATCAGAGGATCCATGCGCCTTAATCACAGGTGCCTTCAAACCGAACAAGGCTGCTCCTCCATACTCAGAATAATCCATTTGCTTCTTTAATCCAAGCAGCTTGGGCTTTAACATTGCTGCCGCCAGCTTGCTGATAAACGAGCTTGTCAGCTGCTTTTTCAGCAGGGAAAATATAGAAAGAGCCGCACCCTCAAGCGCCTTTAATGCGATATTTCCTGTAAAGCCATCGCTCACAACCACATCGGCAGCCCCTTCTAATAAATCCCGCGCCTCCACGTTTCCAACAAAGTTTAAGGAAGAGTTCTTCAGCAAATCAAATGTCTGTTTTGTTAATTCATTTCCTTTACCGTCTTCCGTTCCTACATTCAGCAGCCCGACGCGCGGCGCTGAAATCCCTCTTACCTTTTCAGCATAAATGCTGCCCATCACTGCATACTGATACAAATGCATCGGCTTCGCATCTACATTTGCGCCAACATCCAGCATAATAAATCCTTTTCCGTCAGTTGTCGGCATTGTCGGAGATAGCGCTGGACGTTCAATGCCCTCAATGCGCCCAATTACAAACAATCCAGCTGCCATAAGCGCACCTGTATTACCTGCTGAGATACACGCATCTGCGTCCCCTTCCTTTACCTGTTGAGCGGTCAATACCATGGAGGCATTCTTCTTACGACGCACCGCTCGTACTGGCTCATCTGTTGCTTCAATCACTTCATCTGTATGTAAAATGGAAATGCGTTCTTCCTTCGTTAAGTACTTGCGAATTTCCTCTTCTTTTCCAACTAGCGTAATATGTATGTCTGAAAACGTTTCGACAGCCTTGATCGCGCCAAGCACAACGGCTTTAGGCGCGTGATCGCCGCCCATCGCATCGATTGCAATTTTCATTTGCTGCTCCCATCCTCACTGTTTTTACTCGACCGATACATTTCAAACTTCCCGGTAAACACAATTTCATTTCCGACAAAACTTCTGACCTCTACCACCGTTCTGCCTTTGTCATTTTCAATATTAGACACGCGCGCTTTTGCCACAACACGCTCCGCTAGCTTTACAGGGCGCACATATTGAATTGTTGCTTTTGCAGTTAGGGCCAATTCTTCATCAATTAAAGCAACCGCCAATGAATTTGCCTGCGCAAACAAATGGTGTCCCCGCGCGATATTATTTCGCTTAAATACATGCTCTATTCCGATATCTAAAATCGAAATCCCCTGTACGTCAAGCTCCATATCGATAATTTCTCCAACAACTTCATCAAGCGGCAACGATTTGACATTTTCCTCTAATTGCTGAACCGCTACATGCTTAATGCGCTCACGAAGCTCAGGAATCGATAATTCCAAGCGGTCAAGACGAATCGTTTGAATACTCACTTGAAATTTTTCTGCCAGTTCCTCATCCGTAATGAACGGATTATCCCGTATCGTTTTCTTTAGCAGCTGTTGCCGTTCCTTCTTCTGTCTTCTCATTAATTTCGCGCCTTCCGATCTTATGACTAGGTACTAATAGTAGTATATAAGCAAAAAAAGCAGAATGCAACAAAAAAGTTTGTTGCCTCTGCTCCCTTAATCTAGCTTCTCTCCTTGAAATACACCGCTCTCCTCTAAATATAGCCGAAGCCCTGCGTATTGCGAAGTATGCCAAAACGCATGTGACTCGACAAGAATTGCGGCATCGCTTCTTGCCGTTTCAAGAGCGCGGTAATCATGGACCATATCTGCCACCTTAAAATCGGGTAAGCCGCTTTGCTTTCTTCCAAAAAAGTCACCCGGCCCGCGCAGCTCTAAGTCTTTTTCCGATAAAACGAAACCATCATTTGTTTCTGTCATAATACGCATGCGCTCTTTTCCAACTTCTGATTTCGGATCGGCGATGAGCATGCAATACGACTGCTCACTCCCCCGCCCAACGCGGCCGCGCAGCTGATGAAGCTGAGATAACCCAAATCGCTCTGCATCGTAAATGACCATCACTGTCGCATTTGGCACATTTACCCCTACCTCTACAACCGTTGTAGATACAAGAAGCTGTACTTCATTTTGGCTGAAGGCCCGCATTACCTCATCCTTTTCCTGTGAGGATAAACGTCCATGCATCAGCCCAACGTTACATTTGTTAGCGAAATAATGAGAAAGCATACTGTGTAAGTCAATTGCATTTTGCACATCCAGCTTGTCTGATTCTTCAATAAGCGGACAAATCACATATGCTTGTCGTCCTTTTTGCAGTTCTTTCTCGACAAATGCCAGCACACGATCCAGCATATCATGCTTCGCCCAATAGGTTTCAATGGTCTTGCGCCCAGCCGGCATTTCATCAATTACCGATACATCCATTTCGCCAAAGGCAGTAATGGCCAGTGTACGCGGAATGGGTGTTGCCGTCATAAATAAAACATCAGGATTTTCTCCCTTTTCCCGTAACACACGGCGCTGCGCCACACCAAAGCGATGCTGCTCATCCGTGATGACAACTCCAAGCCGGTGAAAGTTCACCTCATCCTGAATTAACGCATGGGTTCCGACAAGGATATCAACCTCTCCAGCATGCAAACGCTCCAGCATTTCACGGCGGCGCCCCCCTTTTACAGAACTTGTTAATAGCTCCACCCTCACATCAAATGCTTCAAATATATTAAAGAGAGATTGATAGTGCTGCTCCGCCAAAATTTCCGTCGGCACCATCAGCGCTCCCTGATAACCCGCAAGCTTTGCCGCATACAACGCAATCGCCGCAACAACCGTTTTTCCCGATCCAACATCACCTTGCAACAATCGATTCATTCGATATGCCGATGATAGATCACGTAAAATTTCAGAAACGACCCTCTCTTGCGCCCCTGTAAGCGGGAATGGAAGAGAGGAGATAAACACGCGCAGCTCCGCCTCATCATATTCCTTCTTTGTCCCCGCTGAATTCTCACGCTGCAATTTGCGCAGCGCCTGCATTTTCAACTGAAACAAAAAAAACTCTTCATATACAAAACGTCTGCGTGCTTGTTTCACATCCTGTTGTCCGCCCGGAAAATGAAGAGCCTGCAGCGCAGCGCGCCGCGGCAGCAGCTTATACCGCTGCAGCAAACCATCCGGCAGCGGATCGTTCACGTATTGCCCATATTGCTGCAGCGCTTGTGAAATAAAGCGTCTCATTTGCTTTACTGTCAGCTTGCCTTTAATCGAATATACCGGCTCTACGTCCTGTTGCCGGACAAGTGCACCGAAATGTACCTCCGTAACAGAAATCGTTTGCCGATGCTGATCCCACTTTCCTGTAATGGTAACTGTTTCATCCATCTTCACTTTATCTTTATAATAAGGTCGATTGAAGCATACTGCGTTAATCAAATAACGCTCAACAAGCACGCGAAATGTTAACCTCGATTTTTTCTTGCCGTAATATTGCAAAACCGGAAAGCTATGCACCTTGCCTTCTACGGTAACGCGCTCTTCATGCTTTACTTCTGCAAGATCCCTCATCGCATAATCTTCATACCGATATGGAAAATGCTCAAGTAAATCTTCTACCGTAAATAATCCCATTTCATGCAAGATCACCGCGGTTTCTTCACCAATACCTTTCAAATCTGTAACCGGTGTTTCCAATGTCACGCACATCACCTCCTGCTCCTTATATTGTAACATACATTGCTAGCGCAACGTTTTTGCGTCTATCAACAAGAAACGAGCAAAAAGCCCTGTCTTGTGAGACAGAGCTTTCCCTTATTCGGCAGAAATAATAAATGAATATAGTGGTTGATTCCCTTTATAAACCTCTACCTCTACATCCTCAAATGTAGCCTCAATAAAAGATTGCAGCTCCTCCACTTGTTCATCGGATGCATCTTCCCCCTGCAAAATTGTCACAATTTCATCGTCTTCAGTAACCATATGCGCCAGAAGCTTCTTCGCTGCTTCCACTTTATCACCAGCCGCGGCAACAATTGTTCCTTCTGCAATCCCCATATAGTCATCCTTCTTAATGTCAACGCCGTCTATCTGTGTATCGCGCACAGCATACGTCACCTGACCCGTTTTCACAGAAGAAAGGGCTGCTTTCATATTGCTTGCATTCTCTTCAAGCGTAAGCGCAGGATTAAACGCAAGCACAGCTGCCATTCCTTGAGGAACCGTTTTTGATGGCACAACAACAGCATGCTCCCCGACGACTGACGCAGCCTGCTGTGCAGCCATAACGATATTCCCATTATTCGGCAAGAGTATTACCTGCTCTGCATTTGCCTCTTCAATCGCTTTTACAATATCCTCTGTGCTCGGATTCATTGTTTGGCCGCCCTCAATTACTTGAACCGCACCCATGCTTTCAAACAGCTCTTTAATCCCTGAGCCCATCGCAACTGTGACAATGCCGTACGGCTGCTTTTGCGCTTCGTTCTTTGCCGGTACTACCGCATGCGCCGCACTCTCACCATGCAATAAATGCGTATGCTGCTCGCGCATATTTTCAATTTTAATTTTGATTAAACTGCCGTAGCGCTGCCCATAGTTCATGGCATCTCCCGGATGCTCTGCATGAATATGAACCTTAACGAGTTCATCATCTGCCACGACGAGCAATGAATCACCGTACGCACTCATATCCTCACGAAACTTTTGCTCAGAAAATGGATGTTCTTTTATCTTTTTTGGATCAAGCTTCACCATAAATTCCGTGCAATAGCCGTATTCAATATCTGCTGTGCTGAGTTGGCTTTGGACAGTACGATGATGCTCTGCCTGCACCATATCCTCTATAGATGCTATCGGCTCTTTTACTGCAATGACTTCTCCCTTTAATTCGGCTAAAAAGCCCTCATATACAATGCAAAGCCCTTTCCCACCGCTGTCGACAACCCCGACTTGTTTTAATACTGGCAAAAGATCCGGGGTACGGTTTAAAGATGCGTTTGCTTCCTGGACAATTTCCTCCATAAACGACATGAAATCCGTTTGCCTTTTCGCTGCTGTCACCGCTCTTTTCGCAGTATCTTTTGCCACTGTTAAAATTGTACCTTCAATCGGCTTCATCACCGCTTTGTAGGCTGTTTCCACACCAGCCTCAAGCCCTTGGGCAAAATCTGCTGTTGTCAACATTTCCTTTTGTTCGATTGCCTTTGCAAACCCGCGGAACAATTGGGATAAAATAACACCAGAGTTCCCGCGCGCCCCCATTAGCAGCCCCTTTGCGAGACTCGCTCCAACCTTCCCGGCGTGATCGGAAACATTCCCTTGCACTTCCTTTGCTCCCGATGTCATAGACAAGTTCATGTTTGTACCCGTATCACCGTCTGGAACAGGAAAAACGTTTAGCGAATCTACAAGTTTCACATTGTTTGTTAAGTTTGTCGCGCCTTGTAAAATCATTTGTGCTAAACGCTTTCCATCAATTTGTTTTATGGACACAGACCTTCCTCCTTATTGCACCTTACAAGTTCGTTACTTTAACTCCTTGCACGTAAATATTTACCGAATCCACAGCCAATCCGACAGTTTGATTTAGCGTGTATTTCACTTTTGTTTGCACATTATGGGCTACCTCTGAGATTTTCGTACCGTAGCTCACGATAATATACATGTCAATATGTACTTCACCGTTCTCATCACGAACAACCACACCGCGCGTAAAGTTCTCTCTTCGCAAAATATCCGTTAACCCATCTTTGAGCTGATTCTTGGAAGCCATTCCTACAATCCCGTAACAATCTACTGCAGCACCTCCGGCGATTGTTGCGATTACATCCGTACTAATATCGATTTGTCCATATTCCGTCTTCATTTCAATTGACATATGGTTTCCCCCTTTGGAAATATTCAAAGCGAGTTGAACTGCTTATTTCTATCATATACGCTTTTCAGGGAAAATGCTATTTCCCGTTTACGTTGCTACCTTTTCTTACAGCGTAGGAAAGTATGAATTTCCGGCTGAAAGCAAATTCAGCGTAGTCCGAAATTTTAAGAATACACAAAATTGCCCATCGTTATTATACAACATTTGGCAAGATGTTATGTCAAGGAATTTTTCTTGATTTCTTTTTTGAACACTGTTGCATTCTAATTATACTTGTGTTAAATTATAGTAGTGTTTTTGGGGCTAAAACCGCCCTTAAGCCCTTGAAAAATAAGGTACGTTATGGTAGTTAGGAGGGAAATATAGATGGCTCGTGTTTGTGCAATCACAGGTAGAAAAGCTCGTTCTGGTAACTCACGTTCTCACGCTATGAACGCAACTAAGCGCAAATGGGGTGCTAACCTTCAAAAAGTTCGCATCGTCGTTAACGGTAAAGTAAAGCGTGTGTACGTTTCTGCTAGAGCATTAAAATCCGGCAAAATCGAACGCGTTTAATCATAAAAGAGTCCAAATTGGGCTCTTTTTGCATTTTAGTCATAAAAGCGGACAAGGCCCGCTTTTATGGCAGCGTAGGGGTGAGCCGGAGTAAAAGGCGCTTTTTGCCTTTTGCGGAGGTTCAGCCCTACGCTGCCATTTTGGGCCTTGGGAGTTAGACATCACCCCGAAAAGTTATACTTTCTTTATATGTAAAAGGCAAAAAGCACCGATTTCGGTGCTCCTTAACCCTTCTTAAAGGTATTTAACATCGCTCTTACAAGACCACCTAGGAATTTTGGCAACTTAATTGTATAAAATCTCATGGTTTCCCTCCTAATCCCCATTACTCCAAATCTCTTTGTAATATATTCATAAGTGCAAAAAGCGTTTCTTTAATCCCTGCTTCTTACCACCATTAATATGCCCGACTGAAAAGAAAAAGTACCTTTTTCCTCGACGAGTTCATTGCTCACACAGAGTGTCGATCCCCAACGAATCGTTTCGTTTTCAAGCGGATATTTGAAGCCGCTCAGAGCAATGCCCGTGACTATTTCAGTCATCGGCAGGAAGGAGATATAAGGAAACAACTCGTTGCTCTCAATTATATATATGCCTGGTGTTTGTATAGATATTTCATTTTTATGATCAATAATTGTAATGGGAATTCCCTGATCCATCCCTCGTACCAGCATTTGTACATTTGCAAACGCATGGTCAAGACGCCCTCCTGTCGCTCCAAAAATCCGAATGCTGTTCGGCCGTTGCTCGAGCGCCCAACGAAGCGCCAGCTCCAAATCGGTTTCATCTTTTTCCTTCGGCATAATATGAAGATCATGCTTTTGCCACTGCATCCATTCCAGCTCTTCTTCTGTTACAGAGTCATAGTCGCCAAATGCTGCAGCCGGTACAATGCCGCGCTTTAATAAGTAATATACGCCGCGGTCTGTCGCGGCCCAAACAACCTGCTCATCCTCATATTGTGAAAAATCCGGATGATGATCTAGCGGTCCGCCTGCTAAAATATGAACAATCATTTTCTAAACCTCCTATATATATAGCATTTTCTAGATGTTTTTTAGCTATATCATCCTCATTGCAGTAAAGAAAATTCTCGGATTAGCGAAGATAGAGGCATGGTCGCACTTACGCTTCATTCTTAAAATTTCCTACTACGTCGAATTGGCATCCAGCTAGAAATTTATACTTTCTTAAAGTGTTACAAAAACAGCTGTCCCTATTACAGGACAGCTGTTTTTGCGTATAAGACTTATTATTCTCCGCGAATGACTCGAATTGCCTGCGCACGATCTTTTTCATTATAGATAGCAGACCCCGCAACAAGAACATTTGCACCCGCCTCAACACAAAGTCGCGCTGTTTCTGCGTTTACACCGCCATCGACCTCAATGTCCACCTGCAAGCCGCGCTCACGTACCATACGTGACACTTCTTGAATTTTTGGCAATACGGCATGAATAAATGATTGTCCGCCAAATCCAGGGTTCACTGTCATTAGCAGCACCATATCAATATCCTCTAGCACATGCTGGATTGCGGAAACAGGCGTGTGTGGATTTAACACGACACCCGCTTTAATGCCAAAGGATCGAATCAATTGAATTGTCCGATGCAAATGCGGACATGCCTCCACATGAACCGTAATAATGTCTGCTCCTGCTTTTGCAAACTCCGGAATATATCTATCCGGCTGTTCAATCATCAAATGCACATCAAGCGTCAGCGAAGTAATCGGACGAACCGCTTCCACGATTAACGGACCAATTGTAATGTTCGGCACGAAATGCCCGTCCATTACATCCACATGAATATAATCTGCTCCCCCTTTTTCAACATCCTTGATTTCCTCTCCCAGCCTTGCAAAATCTGCTGACAGAATAGATGGCGCAATTTTAATCATCATTAGTACCTCGGCTTTCTATCTCTAATTTCCTGAACAAATTCCACATAATGATCATAGCGGTAGCGGGCAATTGCGCCCTCGTCTACCGCTGTTTTCACTGCGCATTTTGGTTCAGCTATATGTGTACAACCTCTAAACTTACAATATTGACTTTGTTCTTTTAACTCAGGGAAGCAATTTGTTGCGTCCTCTACCTCAATATCAATAAAATCAAGGGAGCTAAAGCCGGGCGTATCAGCAACAAGACCATCACCGACCTCAATCAGCTCTACATGTCTTGTCGTATGCTTCCCACGACCTAAGTGAGCGGAAATACCGCTCGTTTTCAGTTCCAGTTCCGGACGAAGCAAATTCAAAAGTGTCGATTTTCCAACTCCAGATTGACCGGCAATAACCGATACTCGTCCATCTAAAAAGGGGCGCAGCCTGTCCACACTCTCCGCTGCGGTTTTCGAGGTAAACATCACCTCATACCCAATTTCCCTGTAATTGTGTGCGAATGCCTCCACTCGTTTTCTTGTGTCATCATCCGCTAAATCCATTTTGCTAATACAAATAATTGGCGTAATGGCATTATACTCAATCAGCATAAGAAAACGGTCTAACAGAAGTGAACTAAAGCTCGGCTCAACTGCGGAAAATACAAGAATAGCTTGATCAATGTTTGCAATTGGCGGTCTGACAAGCTCATTTTTTCGTTCTAACACTTCTAATATATAACCATCCGTATTGTTCTCTGCCTGAAACACAACTTCATCGCCAACAAGAGGGTTCACTTTATTCTTCCGGAACACTCCTCTTCCACGGCATTGCGTAATACCTTCTTCGTGTGCCACGTAATAAAATCCGCTTAAAGCCTTGATGATTTTTCCAGCTGGCATACACTCACTCCTTGTTCCACTAATCAGCCGGGTATGGAATTTCTTTTTCTACAATGGTTGTTCCATCACGCACAATTTTATAGCGAGCGCTTTTTTCATACTCGATCAAAAGATCGATAGAAATCGTAGTCGTCGCTGTAATTGTCCTCGTTTCAACCGGTCTTTCCATAGTATGCTCCGCATCCTCTTTATAAATTTCAACAGTTTGCGGCTTAGGCGACTCTTGAGCAGGCGTCTCAGTCCCAGACCCAGCTGGCCCAGACTCAGCAGACTCAGATTCAGCAGGCGCAGACTCGGCAGGCTTAGATTCGGCAGGCTTAGATTCGGCAGGCTTAGATTCAGCAGACTTAGATTCAGCAGGTTCATATGGGATGGTGATATTACTAATTGTTACCGTCTTGCGCGGTTTCTCTTTTGCGCCAGCGGAAATTACAATAGAAATTTTATCTCCCTCTTTTAAAAGTGTGCCTGCCTTTGGATCCTGTGAAATTACCATTCCTTTTTCTACCTTATCAGAGTAATCTTGCTTAAATTCGGTAACAAGATTTTTCTCGGAAGCATAGTTATTCACACTGCTTTCTGTCCAACCGGTAAAATCAGCTACTGCCATTCTTTTCGGACCTTCACTAATCCAAATGCGCACTTCCTGCTCCTTCTCAATGATAGAATCTCCGGCCTTCGGAAATTGATCGAGAATTTGCCCCTTAGCTTGCTCGCTTTCCGTATAGTATGTAACCACATTCGCATATTGTGCTGCCAATGATGCCTTTATACTATCATATTGAAGACCAATAAGCTGCTGCATCTCCTTCTTTTTCTTGCCACCCGACTTAAAAATTGTAATCTTTGTATTTTCTTTAACAATCTTTCCCGCTTCAGGACTTGTCTTAATCGTATCACCCTCCGCAACCTCGTCGCTGTAAATAATTTGCGGTGACGTGACATCAAACCCTTTTGCTACTAGGGTTGTTACTGCTTCTTCATACGGCTTGCCCGTAACGTCAGGAACCGCCACTTCCTTTGGAGCAAAGAGTTTAGGAACGACCGTGACCGCAAACGCCCCTCCTAAGCCTAGAAGTAAAACCAAGGTAAGGAGAACCTGCCACACCTTTTTCTTCTTTTTCACTTTCTTCGGCTGTTCTTCCGGCTCTGACTCTGGCTCTTTCTTTGCCTGCTCCCACTTCCCGCTCATAATGATCGTTTCATCACTAGCACTTTCCTGAAATGCTTCTTGACGGATAATCGGGATTGCTTTTGTTGCTTCCATATCGTCTGGGATAGAGAATCTCTCTTCATTCGCCCGCTCCGGATATAATGCCGTCATAATATCTTCTTTCATTTCATTCACAGAGTCATATCGATGAAAGGGATCTTTTGAAGTTGCTTTTAAAATGATATTTTCCACACTTTGTGGGATATCCGGATTCCAGCGCTTCGGTGACGGCGTTTCGTTTTGTAAATGTTTAAGCGCAATCGATACTGCCGACTCTCCGGAAAATGGCGGACGGCCGGTCAATAGTTCGAACATGACAATGCCGAGTGAGTAAATGTCAGACTTTTTATTCGCAATGCCTCCTCGTGCCTGCTCAGGCGATAGATAATGAACAGAGCCAAGCACAGAGTTCGTATGTGTAATTGTTGTAGCACTCGTCGCAGTGGCAATCCCAAAATCAGTGACCTTTACGAGACCATCGTCGCGAATTAAGATGTTTTGCGGCTTAATATCCCGATGAACAATTTCAAAATGGTGCGCATGCGCCATCGCTGACGTAAGCTGCTCCATAATATCAAGAGATTCTCTGACCGAGAGCATCCCCTGCTGTTGTATGTATTGCTTTAAGGTTTGACCGGGAACGTATTCCATAACAAGATAATAAATTCCATCCTCTTCTCCAACATCATAAATATTTACGACATTTGGATGAGACAATGAGGTGACAGATTGTGCTTCTCGGTGGAAACGCTTAATAAACTCCTCGTTATTCGAATAATCTAAACGAAGAACTTTTACTGCCACCTCTCGGTCCAAAATAACGTCATGAGCCAAATATACATTGGCCATGCCGCCTCCCCCAATTACTTTCAACAGCTTGTAACGGTCATTGAGACGTTTTCCAATCATCACGTTCCCCCTCACCTGCTTCCATCTGACGAATCGGTATAGTGAACGATTACAAGCGTAATATTATCCTCTCCACCACCGTCATTGGCGAGTTGGATGAGCTGCTCGCCCTTTTTCTCGATTTCTCCATCAGCATGCAAAATATGCTTGAGTTGCTCGTGGGAGACTTTGTTGGACAAACCGTCTGAACAAAGAAGCATTTGGTCTCCTTGCTCAAGCACCAATGTCTTCACATCTAAATCAACAGTCTGTTCCGTTCCAAGCGCACGCAGCAGCACATTTTTTTTCGGGTGGGACTCGGCATCCTCCTTCGTAATCTCTCCATGCCGAACGAGCTCATTTACGAGGGAATGATCTTCCGTTACTAAAGAGAGTTCATCCTCAGATAGAATATAGCAGCGACTATCTCCAATATGGCCAATTGTAACAAACTGGCTTGTACAAAGCGCTGCGACAATCGTCGTTCCCATACCTTGACACTCTTCATGGCTTTCAGCATATTTGTACAAACGCTCATTAATGATGTGAACATGATCTCTCAGCCAGCTCTCCATCTTTTTCGGCGTATCCATGTTGTACGTTTGCTTCCAATAATCATAAAACAGCTGGATGGTCATCGAGCTGGCTACATCGCCTGCCCGATGACCTCCCATCCCGTCTGCTACAATGGCTAAAATGTCACCGTCTAAATTTTGAAACACTCCGGCACAATCTTCGTTATGCGGGCGAACTTTTCCCCGGTCGGATAGAAAAACGGTCTTCATTTTGTCACCTCGTCTCCTCTTTACGCTCCTTTGCTCGCAATTGTCCGCAGGCCGCATCAATATCATGGCCCTGCTCACGGCGAATCGTTACGTTCACTCCATGGTTTTTCAAGATTTTTTCAAAGCGAAAGATTTGCTCACGCGGCGTTCTTACATAATTCCGCTCAGGCACGTAATTAACTGGAATCAGGTTAATATGACATCTTAAACCTTTTACAAGCTTAGCCAATTCTTCTGCATGCTCATCCTGATCATTCTCTCCCCCGAACAATCCATATTCAAAGGTAATGCGGCGGCCTGTTTTTTCTGTGTAGTGCTTGACTGCTTCAATCAGGTCCGGCAATTTATATGCCCGATTAATTGGCATGAGCTTAGAACGAAGCTCCGTATTTGGCGCATGCAATGAAATCGCAAAATTGATTTGTAAATCCTCTTCTGCAAATTTATAAATTTTCGGGATAATTCCGCTCGTTGATACCGTAATATGACGCGCCCCAATATGAAGGCCCTTATCATGATTCATAATACGCAAAAACGACATAAGATGATCGTAGTTGTCAAATGGCTCGCCGATTCCCATTACAACGATTGAGCTGACACGCTCCTCTGTCTCATCGAGTGCCCGCTGCACCTCAACAACCTGCGCTACGATTTCCCCTGCCTCTAGGTTCCGCTTCAGCCCGCCAAGCGTAGAAGCACAAAATGTACAGCCAATGCGGCAGCCGACCTGTGTTGTCACACAAATGGAGTTGCCATACTCGTGTCTCATGAGCACCGTTTCAATCGAATAACCGTCATGCAGCTCAAACAAAAACTTAATCGTTCCATCAGAGGACGTTTGCTTCACTAACGTTTTTAATGTGGTGATGCCAAAAGAATTCGACAATTTCTCACGCAATCCTTTTGAAATGTTCGACATTTCTTCAAAAGATATCGCACGTTTTTTATAAAGCCAATCGTAAATTTGTCCAGCGCGGAATTTCGGCTCTCCTTGCTCCTTGATCCATTGCTCTAACTCATGCAGCTGCAAGGAATAAATGGACGGCTTGTTTTCTTGTTTTGTTTCTTTCTTCGCTACTGTTGTTTCCATGTTGTTACACCTTCCTTCGCAAACAAGCAATATAAAATCCGTCTGTCGCAAAGTAATGCGGCAAAATTTGCACCTGCCCATCATGCGTATACGGTTCTAATGCCTTTGGAAGCCTTTCTTTCATTGAAATATCCCACTCAAACTCCGGATGGGATTGTAGAAATTGCTGCATTACATTCTCATTTTCTGTTTTCTCAATTGTACACGTACTATATACAAGACGTCCTCCCCGTTTTAAAAGAGGCGCCACCTCATGTAAAATTGCAAGCTGGATATGGGAGAGCCTTTCGCTATCCTCTGGCTGCTTGCCAAGCTTTATGTCCGGCTTTCTGCGAATTACGCCAAAGCCTGAGCACGGTGCATCAACTAAAATTTTATCAAAGCTCTCTGGACGGAAAGCTTCCCCAACCTTTCTTGCATCCATCGCTTTTGTGTCGACGTTGGCTAAGCCAAGACGAGATGCCTGCTGCCGGATGAGCTTCACCTTATGGGGATGCAAATCGAGGGAAAGCACACGCCCTGTTCCATGCAATCTTTCCGCAATATGTGTTGTTTTCCCGCCAGGCGCCGCGCAGCTATCTAGCACATCATCCCCTTGCTCAGGTCCAAGAGCGCGAGCCACAAGCATGGAACTTTCATCCTGGATAGATAAAAATCCGTCCTGAAAGGCGCGTGTATGGGCGACATTGCCCTTCTCAATCAAAATAGCATCCTCCGCCAATTCCCCGCGCCGTGCCTCAACACCTTCTTCCTTCAGCCTGACGAGTGCCTCCTCTACCGTTGTTTTACTCACATTCACCCGTGCGGTCGGTACAGGCGGCAGCATATTTACTTCACACATTTTTCTCGCTGCGTCTATGCCATACTCCTCGATCCATTCCTGCACGAGCCATTTTGGATGACTTGTCTCCACCGCAAGGCGCTCGGCCGGATCACTAATCGTTTCAAGCGAAGGAACACCTTGGCGCTGCACAGAACGGAGCACACCGTTTACTAAAGAAGCAATCCCTTGATGCCCTCGCTTCTTCGCAATCTCTACCGCTTCATGAATCACTGCATGAGGTGGTACTCTATCTAAAAACAGCATTTGATATAAGGATAAGCGAAGAAGGATTTTGACCCACTGCTCTGGCTTTTTTTTCAAAAACGGCTGCAAATAAAAATCTAGCGCTTCTCGTCTTTGGATCGTGCCGTAAACAATTTCTGTCAAGAGGCCTGTATCCTTTCCCTCCATCTTATTCTTTTCAATTAAGCTGTTAAGCAAGAGGTTGCTGTAGGCTCCGCTTTTTTCAACCTGCAGCAGCCCCTCTAACGCGAGCTCACGAACGTTTTTTTTCATTCTTCCGCTCCTAACTGGATACCTGTTTGCAGCTTCATGCCGCGCAAAAACTCAGTACCGCTCATCCGCTTCTTGCCGGCAGGCTGCAAATCTGTAATTTTAATTGCCGTTTCATTACCAGTCGCAACAACAAAGCCATCAGCTTCAATGGATAAGATCATTCCCGGTTCATTTCTTGAAGCATGAATCTTCTCTCCCCACCATACTTTAACCACTTGGCCTTGCAATGTTGTATACGCAACCGGCCACGGATGCATGCCGCGAATATGGTTATAAATCTCTTCTCCAGATTTGGACCAATCGATTTTCTCCTGCTCCCGTTTAATATTGTACGCAAATGTTGCGTGTTCTTCATCCTGCTTAGCTGGAGTAATCTTTCCATCCAATAATAAAGGTATCGTATTGGATAAAAGCTCCGCGCCAGCAACACTTAGTTTATCATGCAGCGTGCCAACCGTATCACGCTCTTCAATCGGTACCTCTACCTGAGTTAACATATCGCCGGCATCCAATTTTTCTACCATATACATAATCGTAACGCCTGTTTTTTCTTTTCCTTGTATAATCGAATAGTGGATCGGTGCGCCGCCGCGCAGCTCCGGCAGTAAGGAGGCATGCACATTAATACAACCGTGTGCAGGCGCCTCTAAAAGCTCTTTTGGCAAAATTTGTCCAAAAGCCGCTGTTACAACTAAATCCGGCTGTAATGCCATCACCTTTTCATATTCCTCTTTCTCTCGGATTCTCTGCGGCTGCAGTACCAAAATCCCGTGCTTTTCAGCCTCTACCTTCACTGGCGGCGGCGTAAGCACCTTTTTTCTGCCGACCGGCCGATCTGGCTGTGTGACAACTCCTATTACCTCATAGCCGTCTTTAATAATTTGACGCAAAACAGGAACAGAGAAATCAGGCGTTCCCATAAATACTACCTTTACCATTTGTTTATTCTCTCCTTATGCCTCTTCTAGCTCACCCGGCTCGTAATAACGCGTCACCTTAGACGTAAACAATACGCCATTTAGATGATCAATTTCATGCTGAATCGCACGTGCCAAAAATTCTCTTGCCTCTAACAGAAACACTTTTCCCTTACGATTTTGCGCCCGTACCTTCACATAATCGGCGCGCTTGACCTCCCCAAACACATCCGGAAAGCTTAAGCATCCCTCGGGGCCCACCTGTTCGCCGCGTGCCTCTAAAATGACTGGATTAATTAACTCAATACGGCCATGCTTGTCTCCAACATCGACGATTGCCACTTGCTTTAATACGCCGACCTGCGGCGCCGCAAGACCAACACCGTCAGCCTCAAGCATCGTCTCATACATATCGTTTAACAGCTTCACTAATTTTTTATCAAAATCCAAAACGCGGTTACATGCTGTTTCAAGAACCTCGTTCGGATGCGTTACAATTTGTAAAATGGTCATGCCTGTCCTCCGCTACATTAACATAGTTGGGTTGAAATCAATCGAAATTTGCAAATCCTTGCCTAGCTCCGCTTGATAATGCTCGTTCACTAGACGCAATACATGCTTTAAGTTCGGTTCCCGCTTGTATTTTATCATGCATTGATAGCGATATCTATCTTTTATCCTCGGGATCGATGACGCTGCAGGTCCTAAAATAATGGTCTCCGGAGCGCAATGCTGCCGTAAAAAGGAGACAATTTTTTCGGTTACCTGGACGGCTTTTAATAGTTCCGGATGAGAAACCGTCACAAGCGTCAAGTAGTAATACGGCGGATATTGGCCGTTTTTGCGCATATACATTTCCCGTTCAAAAAATACGTCATACTCCTGCTGCTTCGCAAGCTCCACACTATAATGCTCCGGCGTGTACGTTTGAATGACAACCTCGCCCGGCAAATGATGGCGTCCAGCGCGGCCGCTTACTTGCGTGAGCAGCTGGTACGTTTTTTCACTTGCCCGAAAATCCGGTAAGTGCAGCATCGTATCCGCCGTCAATACCCCTACAAGCGTTACGTGCGGAAAATCAAGCCCCTTGGCAATCATTTGCGTTCCAAGTAAAATATCTGCCTTTCCTTCTCCAAATGCGCCCAGCAGCTTTTCGTGCGCACCTTTTCGGCTCGTTGTATCTACATCCATCCGAATGACACGCGCCTCGGGAAAAAGCCGCGTCAGCTCCTCCTCGACCTTTTGCGTTCCCGTTCCGAAAAAACGGATATAGGTGCTGCTGCATGCTGGACATTCATTTGGCATCGGCTCTTCATAATTACAATAATGGCATTTCAGCCTTTGGTTCATCCGGTGGTAGGTTAAGGAAATATCACAATGCGGGCATTGCAGTACATATCCGCAATCGCGGCACATAACAAATGTAGAATGGCCGCGTCGGTTGAGAAATAGTACCGTCTGCTCCCCTCGCTCGAGACGCTGCAAAATTTTCTCATGAAGCAAACGGGAAAACATAGAACGGTTTCCCTCGCGCAATTCTTCGCGCATGTCAATAATATCAACAGCAGGCAACGCCCTCTCGTTCATTCGCTTTTTCATCGTGAGCAGCTGATACACGCCCTTTTTCGCACGCGCAAAGGATTCGAGCGTCGGCGTTGCACTGCCGAGCACAATCGGACAATTGTGGTATCGTCCGCGCCACACGGCAACCTCCCGCGCGTGATAACGCGGGTTATCCTCTTGCTTATAGCTTGATTCATGCTCCTCATCAATAATAATAATCCCAAGGTTTTCAAACGGTGCGAACACAGCGGAGCGCGCGCCCACAACAACACGCACTTCTTTTCGAAGAATCTTTCTCCATTCATCATACTTCTCCCCGACAGAGAGCGCACTGTGAAGCACAGCAACCTGAGAACCGAACCGTCCCTTAAAACGGTGTACCATTTGCGGTGTTAACGAGATTTCGGGTACGAGTACAATCGCTTCCTTTCCCTGCTTTAACACCTCTTCAATCGATTGTAAATACACCTCTGTTTTCCCGCTTCCCGTCACCCCATACATCAAAAAGACATCATGACGGTTTTGCTGCACGCTTGATAAAATAGGCGTAATCACCTGCTGCTGCTCCTCTGTAAGCGGTAGCGGCTTTGTCCGCGCAAAGCTTTCGTCGTCGTACGGGTTACGGTAGATTTCTACATATGTCTCATGCAGCAGTCCCTTTTTCACAAGCGCCTTCACAGGACCGTCTGTAATGCCTAGCTCATCCTTTAGTTCCTTCAACGGAACCGATCGATAGTTTTCAAGAAAATAATATAAAACATCCTGCTGCTTCCCATTTCGTAACGAAGCAGCTTCCTTTTCAAGCTCCTCCTCAGGAGGAATCGGGCGAATCACTTTTTGTTTTTTCTTTTGAACGCGGTCCTTGATTTTATATACAAGTTCAATGGTACCAGCGGCAATGCTTTCCCGCACATTTTTGTATAGATTCGGCTGTTTCTCTAGCTCCTCCCAATCTAACGTTTCCTTCCCTCGAAATAGCAGCTGCACCTCTTCTGGTACATTCCCTTTTAGGAGGAGCTGTTTCTTATAAGAGGCTTTAATCGCTGTAGGCAGCATCGCCTGAAAAGCGGAAATAGTAAAGCAAAGTGTTTCGTCCGTCAGCCAAAAACCTAGACTGAGCAGCTCTTCGTTTAGTACAGGTGTTACATCCAGCAGGTCTGCCAACTCTTTTATTTTTTGTACATCAACATCAACTGTATCCTTGACCGCGATCACAAATCCTTGCAGCTTGCGCGGACCAAAGGGAACCGCCACACGCATACCTGGGACAACAAGATCCTCCCAGCGCTCCGGAATCAAATAATCGAACGGGCGATCCGTCTGGCGCGCCGGTACGTCTACGATAACACTTGCGATCCTCATAGAGTACCCTCAAATAACAACTGCACTTCCTCTAAAATACGATGTGCCACTTCTGCTTTTGATAGAAGCGGCAGGGGAATTACATCACCGCTCTGTTTATACATCGTGACAATATTTGTATCCGTGCCAAAGCCTGCTCCTTCTGCTTTGACATCGTTCGCAACAATCATATCCAAATTTTTCGTCTCTAGCTTTTGCTGAGCGTAATACGCTACATCCACTGTTTCAGCGGCAAAACCGATGAGCAATTGCTGCTCCTTTTTCTCACCGAGCGTTTTTAAAATATCTGTGGTCCGCTCCAGCTCAAGAACAAGCTCGCCGGCTCGCTTCTTCATTTTCTCGCTATGTACAGTTTTTGGACGATAATCCGCAACGGCGGCTGTTTTAATTACAACGTCCATATCCGGATATCGCGAGAGTACAGCTTCAAGCATGTCCTGTGCTGATTCAACCCGCACGACCTTCGCGCCGGATGGGACCTGTAAATCCGTCGGTCCTGTTACAAGCGTCACATCCGCCCCCATCTTAATGGCCTCCTGGACAATTGCATAGCCCATTTTTCCAGAAGAAAAGTTACTTAAATAACGCACTGGGTCAATCCTTTCCCGCGTAGGTCCAGCTGTAACAAGGATTTTCTTTCCTGCGAGCAGCTGCTTTTCCTGCCAAAATTCCTTCAGCAATGCTATAATCGTTTCCGGCTCCTCCAAACGTCCCTTTGCTACATAACCGCAAGCTAAAAAGCCTTCGCCCGGCTCAATGAAATGATACCCAAAGCGTTGCAGCGTCAGCATATTTTGCTGCACTGCCGCGTGCTCATACATATGCACATTCATCGCAGGCGCGATCCACACAGGTGCTGTCGCTGCTAAAAGGGTTGTTGTGATCATATCATCCGCAATACCATTCGCCAGCTTACCAATTGTATTGGCAGTTGCCGGTGCTACTAAAATCACATCTGCCCAATCCGCTAAATCAATATGAGAAATCACAGAAGGGTCCTTTTCTGCAAACGTGTCTGTATACACCTCATGGCGGGATAACGCCTGAAACGTGAGCGGTGTTACAAATTTACATGCGGATGCACTCATGATGACCTTGACAATCGCACCCTCCTGCACTAGCTTGCTTGTTAAAGCCGCAGCTTTAAAGACGGCAATGCCTCCCGTTACGCATAGCAAAACATGTTTTCCCTTCATTGTGCCCTTGTCCTCTCTATGTAAAGTACGTTATCTTTATCGTAAAAAAAGAACAACCTACTTGTAAATAGGTTGTCGGCGTTTCATCATGGAGCTTGTCCGTATTATTTTTGGAAATTATCTTCCGTCGGTTTATAGTCAAGCATTCTGCCGTGAATTTCCTCAAGCGCTTTTCCAACATACTTATGAGATACCGGACGGCTCACGCGGCACTCTCCTTGCTGCTCTTGCATTTCTCTTGCACGCTTCGCAGCTACTGTCACAAGTGTGTATTTCGAATCAATTTTCGTAAGTAAAGAGTCAATGGATGGGTATAACATATTATTCAACCTCCGTCATTTGTTTATAATATTTCGCAACTCGTTCGCGGCGGCAATGCTCGCTCACTACAATCGCTTTAATGCGGTCACATGCAAGCTGCACCTCATCGTTCTCCACGACATAATCATAGGCGTCCATCATTTCAATTTCTTCCTTCGCTACCGTTAAACGATTATGAATCACATCTTCTGTTTCTGTTCCGCGACCTACAATGCGGCTTTTTAGTTCCGATAAGCTCGGAGGTGCCAAAAAGATAAATACGCCTTCTGGAAAAGCCTTTTTTACTTGGAGCGCACCTTGTACTTCAATTTCCAAAAAGACGTCTTTTCCTTGTTGCAGCGTTTGTTCTACATATGCGATCGGAGTGCCGTAATAGTTGCCGACAAACTCCGCCCACTCTAGCAATTCATTGTTTGCAATCATTCGTTCAAACTCTTCACGCATTTTAAAGAAATAATCAACACCGTTCACTTCTCCTTCGCGCGGGTTACGCGTTGTTGCTGAAACGGAATATTGAAACTGAATGTCTTCTTGGTTGAATAATGCTTTTCGCACCGTGCCTTTTCCGACGCCTGATGGTCCGGAAAGCACAATAAGCAGTCCTCGTTCACTTCTCATCTATATGTAAACCTGCCCTTCATCACTTAAGTCTTCCTTATGGCTCAACCGCTGCGCAATCGTCTCCGGCTGGACCAAACTGAGCACGCTATGCCCTTCATCCATCATCATGATCACGTTCATGTTCCGATCGTATATTGCGTACAGTAATAGATTTTGCTCACTTGCTTTCTGCACGAAACGCTTAATAGGAGCAGATTCCAAGCTTTCAATGCACAGATACAGGATTCTCGTACTCGATATTCAAATCTTGGGTCTTAATCAGTCTAACCGAATTTTCTATGCAATATAACAGCGTGCAAGCTATGATAGCTATTCAATATTTTGTACTTGTTCGCGAATTTTTTCAACATGATTTTTCATATCAACAACATATTTTGAAATAGTCAAGTCGTTTGCCTTCGATCCAATTGTGTTCATTTCCCGATGCATCTCTTGCACAATAAACTCAAGCTTTCGGCCAATAGGCTCCTGATCCATGAGCGTTTCATGAAATTGCTCAAGATGACTTTTCAAGCGAACAAGCTCTTCGTGTATATCACATCGGTCTGCATACAGCACAATCTCCGTGAGCAAACGCTGTTCATCTAAATCATGATTATACACTTCTTTCAGCTTTGCTTCTAGACGTTCGCGGTACTTTTGAACTACAGTCGGGGCATGCGGAATAATCGCATTCACGCATCCTTCAATATCACTGAGCCGCTGCTGCACGTCGTTATGTAACCGTTCCCCTTCAGTATCTCTCATCCTCCCAAGCATAGTGACAGCAGCTTCAACTGCTTCCTGCAAGCTTTCTTCAAACTCATCATTTAAACTCTCCGTTTCTTCGATAGACGCGACCTCAGGCATCATGAAAAGCTGCTGCACCGTGATAGCCTCGGGCATCTGAAACCTATGCTTTGTTTCCTCCATCGCCTTCTTATATTGCTCAAGCAAATCCCAATCAACATGAAGCCTTCTTGCGGACAGCTCTTCCCCTTCAAACGTCACAGACACTTCAAGACGTCCGCGGCGAATACGCTCTCCGATCTTTTTGCGAATCATATCCTCAAATCTCATCATTCCTTTTGGAAGACGAATGCTCATCTCTAAAAAACGGTGGTTGACAGACTTCATCTCTACTGTAACATGAGTAGCATGTCCTGCCTTCGCACGCCCAAATCCAGTCATACTTGAAACCATCTTATCACATCCAAGTCATGATAGTCTGACTTCTACCTCGCGGCAAGCTCACGCGGGTTCAATTGAGTATCTCATATGGTTGCTAATCGTACACGCAGGAGGCGTGGTTTGACACAAAACACTCGAACGCTTTGGAGTTAGGAACTCGCCACAGAGGAGATACTCGACGTACAAGCGGTCCTCTGACCACATTTACATACGTCTTTTCTCTTTGCAGAGAAGGAAGCAAAGTCACACTCCCTTAGTTTTGTTAAAACAATTTAAAATCTATGATTAAACTTACCTGTTTTCTCGTTAATTGTTGCTTCTTTCGCTTTCTTCTGAAGAGCTTTGATGTCCATTTGTTCAATGATGAATTCATCACCTGGCGAACGCAAACGATTTACCTCTTCATTATGAGCATATTTACGGCTTTCCGATGCAATTCCTGAAGTCGGTCTTGCACTTTTACATATCGTTTGGAAATCTTCTATAACAGAATAGAAAAAGGTGAAAAGGGTAATAGAGAATTTTCTCTATTACCCTTCGAGATTATATCATATTTTTTTCCCTTTGCCTATTTTAAATTCACTTGTCCTTCATACATTACTCGCTTTTTCTTCTTTTTCTTATTCCCTGTTAATAGGGAACCCACAAGCATAAAGGTTGGAATAGATGATAATCCGATGATAAGCAGCCAATCGCGCGACTTAATCGGCAGTGTATCAAAAATCGGCTGGAGCGGCGGATAGTAAATGACAACAAGCATCAGCAGCACGGAAATGATTACAGCTCCAACTAAATATACGTTGCCAAATGGATTGCGATGAAACACGGAATGCTCACTTCGGCAATCGAACACGTGAATAAGCTGTGCAAGTACGAGTGTTGCAAACGCAACCGTTTGTGCATACTTCAGCTCGTTCGGATTCTGATTATATGTGATAATAAACGCGAGCAACGTCACAAAGCCGATTAAAAACCCTCGGCTGATAATCTTCCAGCCAAGTCCTCTTGCAAATACCCCCTCTTTCGGATGACGAGGCTTTCGTCTCATCACGTCATCCTCAGGAGAATCGAGTCCAAGCGCCATTGCCGGCAATCCATCCGTAACTAGGTTAACCCAAAGAATTTGAATCGGTACAAGCGGCAACGGCAAGGCCAGAACCATCGCAAACAGCATCACAAGAATTTCGCCGACATTGGATGCGAGCAAGTACCGAATAAACTTCCGGATATTTTCGTAAATATTCCGTCCCTCTTGAATAGCGGATTTAATTGTCGCGAAATTGTCATCAAGCAAAATAAGCGACGAGGCTTCCTTTGCTACATCCGTACCGGTGATTCCCATAGCTACCCCAATATCTGAAGCCTTAATGGCCGGTGCATCATTCACTCCGTCTCCTGTCATTGCGACAATGTGACCTCTATTTTGAAGTGCTCTGACAATTTTTAATTTATGTTCCGGTGATACGCGAGCAAATACGTATGTGCTTTCCACAATATTCTCTAAATCTTCGACCGTCATATTCGCTAGCTCAGAACCCTCTACAGCCCTGCCCCCATCCGGCAAAATATCAAGCTGCTTCGCGATTGCCATCGCAGTTACTTTATGATCGCCTGTAATCATAATTGTTCTAATACCGGCCTCACGGCATTCTTGCACCGCCTGCTTTACCTCAGGACGCGGCGGATCTATCATCCCCTGCAAGCCAATAAGCATCAAATTGCTCTCAGCATCCTGCTCGCTTTGTACTGTCTCTCCATCTTTGAGCTGTCTATATGCAATGGCAATCGTCCGCAGCGCTTGACTTCCTAACGCATGAATGGCTTGCTGCGTTTCATTTTTATATAGCGCCACCATCGGCTGCTGCTTATTGCTCCAAAGAATGGTGTGACTCACCTGCAATAAGACATCAGGTGCCCCCTTTGTCACAACAAACTGTTTTCCGTTCCTATCCCTTACAACTACACTCATCATTTTACGGGCGGAATCAAATGGAAACTCCTTCACAATTTGAAACTGTTCTTGCAGCCCTTCCCTTGTAATTCCCGCCTTCATAGCTGCAGCAACAAGCGCTCCTTCTGTCGGATCACCGTCTAAAACATAATCTTTTTTCCTCTTCATAATAGACGCATTGTTACATAATGTTCCAAAGGTTAAGAGCTGGTATAAAGAACGCGTATCCGTTACATTCACCGGCTCATTATTTCTTGTAAACGTACCAGACGGGTGATAGCCTTGCCCGCTGACGTTCCACATTTGACCTCCTGACCAAAGATGCGTAACCATCATTTTATTTTGCGTCATTGTACCTGTTTTGTCTGAACAAATCACCGAGGCGCAGCCAAGTGTTTCTACAGCAGGCAGCTTACGTACAATAGAACGCTTTTTAATCATCCGCTGCACACCAAGAGAAAGCGCGACTGTCACAATAGCAGGCAATCCCTCAGGAATCGCGGCAACCGCCAGCGAAACACCGGCTAAAAACATATGATAGACGTTATTCCCTTGATATACACCGACCAACACAACTAGCGCTGTCAGAGCCAGGGCAATCACAATTAAAATTTTCCCAAGCTGCTCCAGCCTTCTTTGTAACGGGGTCTCGGCTTCCTCAGCGTTTTGCAGCATATTCGCGATTTGTCCCATCGCCGTCTTCATACCAGTGCCAATTACAACCCCCACGCCTGAACCGCGCGTAACCATCGTTCCCATAAAGGCCATATTAGATTGATCGCCAATGCCGACATTCACACCTTGAATCGCTTCAATTCTCTTTTGTACTGGAACGGATTCTCCTGTCAGGGCCGATTCCTCTATGTACAAACTGCTGGTTTCTACAAGACGAACGTCCGCCCCAATTCGGTCGCCGCTTGCAAATTTAATCACATCACCAATAACGAGACCCTTGGAAGGAATCTTCATCCACTTTCCGTTACGCAATACCGTCACTTGCGGGGCAGCCAGCTCCTTTAATGCCTCAAGTGACTTCTCTGCTTTTCGTTCCTGAAAAAAGCCGAGTACGCCATTAATAATGACAATCGCAACAATCGCAACGGCGTCGACCATTTCCCCAAGCAAAGCAGAAACAACCGTCGCTCCTATTAAAACGAGTACCATAAAGTCTTTAAATTGCGCCAAAAAAACGGCAAGCGCGGACGGACGTTTTGCTTCTTGCAGTTCATTGGGACCGAATTGTTTTAAGCGAGAGTTTACCTCCGGCTCCGTTAATCCGGCTTTCACATTCGTACTTGCTTTTTTTTCTACATCATGGGCACGCAGCTCATACCAATTCATTCTCTCACCTCAACTCTCTGATTGCGAGACATGCTCTACTGAAATGGTATTCAGCCTCGTCCTAAAAAATGCTATAATTGAACGACGATTGCATCAAGAAAGGAGTGTTACCGATGTCCTTTGATGGATTATTTACACGCGCAATCACAAAAGAAGTGCAGGAAAGCCTATCATCCGGTCGGATTTCAAAAATATATCAGCCTTCGAAATATGAAATTTTGTTACATATTCGTGCAAGAGGGAAAAATCATAAATTGCTTCTATCTGCGCACCCAACGTATGCACGCATGCATATAACGGCGCAAAGCTATGATTCCCCCGCTCTCCCGCCGATGTTTTGCATGCTGCTGCGCAAGCATCTCGAAGGAGGTATTATCGAAAGTATTGAGCAGCAAGAACTTGAGCGTATCGTTCATATTACTGTGAGAAGCCGCAACGAAATTGGGGATGAATCGCAAAAAACATTAATCGTAGAAATTATGGGCCGGCACAGCAATATCATTTTGATCGATACAGCAACAAATCTCATTTTGGACAGCGTCAAACATCTGTCCCCTGCTGTGAACCGGCATCGCACCGTTTTTCCAGGCTATGAATATGTTGCGCCGCCCGCTCAGCATAAAGTTAACCCATTCACGATAGAGACGAAAGAACAGTTTTTGCTGCAGCTTGACTTTATGAGCGGCAAAATGGATAAACAGCTTGTGGACCGCTTCGCAGGTCTGTCGCCGTTATTTGCCAAAGAAATTATCACCCGTGCAGGTCTTGTGAATGAGCAAACGCTGCCGCCTGTCTTTTTTGATTTGCTGCACACACTGAAAGAGCATCGCTACGAGCCTGAGATGATTACAGGGGACAATAAAGAATATTTTTATATGCTGCCCCTATCCCATGTAACAGGCGAAAGCAAACGCTTCGCTACCTTAAGCGAGCTGCTTGACCGCTTCTTTTTTGGTAAAGCAGAGCGCGATCGCGTGAAACAGCAGGGACATGATTTAGAGAAGTTCATCAGCAATGAGCTGGAAAAAAACAAGAAAAAGCTGGGCAAGCTACAGCAGACGCTGCAGGATGCTGAAAAAGCAGGGGAATACCAGCTGCATGGCGAATTGCTAACAGCCAATATGTACGCGCTCCAAAAAGGAATGACGGAAATCGAAGTGATGAACTATTATGACGAAAATGGAACGATGGTTACCATTGCTCTCGATCCTCTTAAAACGCCGTCAGAAAACGCACAAAGCTACTTCTCCAAATATCAAAAGGCCCGAAATTCTGTTTCAATCATTGAAGAGCAAATCATGAAGACAGAAGAAGAGATCGTCTATTTCGATGCACTGCTGCAGCAGATGGAATCGGCTTCGCAGCGAGATATTGAGGAAATTCGCGAGGAGCTTGCGGAAGAGGGATACATCCGCAGCCGCACAAAGCAAAAAAAGCAAAAGCAGTCTAAGCCTGTTCTTGATACATATGTATCAAGCGACGGGATCGAAATTTTTGTCGGCAAAAATAATAAGCAAAATGATTATTTAACGAATAAGCTGGCGCGCCGCGATGAAATCTGGCTGCATACCAAGGACATTCCGGGCTCCCACGTATTAATCCGCGACGTCGAGCCAAGCGAGCAAACCTTACACGAGGCTGCGATATTGGCCGCATACTTCAGCAAGGCGAAAAGCTCCAGCTCCGTTCCGGTTGATTTCACAAAAATCCGGCATGTCAAAAAACCAAGCGGTGCAAAGCTTGGCTTTGTAACATATGACAACCAACAAACGCTCTATGTAACACCAGATGAAGATATCGTGCTAAAACTTAAGAAATAGTAAAAAGGCGAACGAGCACCGTTCGCCTGTTTATCATTTCTTATATCCATAAAACCATTGCTCCGGCTGTAAACAATAGGGCACACACATAAGCTAATGCTTGAAACCTCTTAGCCTCTTTATATTTCTTCTGTCCAAACAATCTTGTCATTCGCATCGTACAGCCCATCCAAAGAACAAACTGACTGAGTACAACGGCATACATAAATTTCTCCATTGCTAATAAGACAATTACTGCAATCGAAAAAACCAAACCTACAATTTTCCACGGTTTTACATTTCTAGTCATTCTATCTTCACTCCCTTGTTATGTACATTCCCTCTCTCCCCAATAATAATTATACTACAAACACGCCTATTCCTATTGTAATTGTTGCATATACACGGCAACAATTGTATGACTATTGTTTCATTCTATTCATTAGTTTCTCTGTATAAGTTAGATGTATCAGTCGTTTTTTACAGGAGGGAACGGATTGAATATTCATTTACCAGAGATCAAAATTCAATGCACGGATAAAAATATTGAACTTGTGATGAACTATATTCATCAATTTTGGAAACATCTCATTAAACAAAGTCCGCCTTATACAAAAGATGAACTGTTGTATTTGCCCTATCCTTACGCTGTCCCTGGAGGTATATTTCAGCAATTGTTTTATTGGGACAGCTATTTTATGATATTAGGATTAAAAATCTCCAAATTAGATCAATTAGCAAGATGGATTGTTGAGAATTTTTTATATGAACTGAGAAGCTTTGGCCTTATACCCAATAGTTCTGAACTGGCTCATTTAAGTCGCTCACAGCCGCCCTTTCTCACTTCTATGATTCACGAGGTTTGGAATGGGGATACACAATGGCTTAGGCAAGCCTATGATTGGGCAAAAATAGAATACCATGAAGTTTGGATGAATTCTAAAACCCGTTATAACGAGCAAATCGGACTTAATAAATACTACGATCATTTAGAATCCATGCTGAAAATAAAGGGAGAAGCTTACCTCCACTTTAATGAAGTTTATCTTCCTCCTCACTTCTGGCAAGAGCGAGTGGAAGCTGAATCTGGATGGGATTACACAGGCCGGTTTCATAGAGAATGCGGAAACTTCATCCCCGTAGACCTAAACTCTTTACTATATAAATATGAAATAGATTTATCACAGTTTGCCCAGATATTGAAGCTCGATGATGAAACGAGCAATTGGAGAGATAGAGCCCACAGACGAAAGAAATTAATGGATAAATATTTATGGAATAACGATTTAGGGTTGTATCTGGATTACAATTTTACAACGAACCAACAATATCCATACTATTCTCTTGCAACTTTTTATCCATTGTGGGCTGGTGTCGCTTCTTCTCAACAAGCGGCGAGAATCAAACAACACATTCCCATATTTCTTTATCCTGGGGGAATGGTTACTTCGACAGTCAAATCTGGTTTTCAATGGGATTATCCAAATGGATGGGCACCTTTACAATGGATTGTGATTCAGGGATTGAAAAATTACGGGTTTGAAAGAGAAGCCATGGGGGTTGCTAAACGTTGGATTTATTTATGCACACAAGTATTTTTAACACACGGCAAACTGTACGAAAAATACAATGTTGTTCAGCTTAACATTGATACGGTAGGGAGATATCCATCTCAAGAAGGCTTTGGTTGGACGAATGCAATTTATGAAAAAATCGCAGTTGATATTTTAGGATGTACAATCCAATGAATCAGCTTTTGTATGGCATCAAGGTATACTAAGGAAAACTCGCTGATTGGCGAAGATAGAGACGTAGTTACACTTATACTTTACCCCTAGAATTTCTAGCTACGCCGAATTCGCTTCTAGCTGGAATTTTATACTTCCTAAGGTGTAAAAAGGAGCTCACCCCTAAAAAGGGTCAGCTCCTTAAATAATTCTTATATCGTCCAAACAATTGATGAAGTCCTCTATTATAAGAGAAAATCAACCGTTTCCTAATTGCTGAAATACTTCTTAACCAGCGCCTTAATCTCCTTCGAATCTACAACAAACTCATCATTGTTAGCTTGGAGCAGATCATCGTACCTCGTTGTGTACTCACCAGGCAATTGATGATATTCTAGTTGCCCAGGCTTGAAGCTCTTTAACGCAAGTCCAAGGCTTAGCACATCTGTTTGCGTCATATTTGTAGAAGTGATAACATCAGGTAATGCTTTAACAAATTTCGGCAATTTCACAATATTTTGCGGCTCCAACATGGCATCAGCCACACTTAGAAGAACCTTTTCCTGAAGCTGCTGCCGGCCAAATTCCCCCTCCGCAATCGCGTGGCGCTCCCTGGCAACCTCAACAGCCATCGTTCCATCTAAATGCTGTTTTCCAGCCGCAACGACTTTACCATGGTTCTGGGGAATCCATGAATGCGTAATTTCCACATCATAAGGAAGGTTTATGTCAATCCCGCCCAATGAGTCAATAATGTCCCTTAATCCCCAGTAAGTTGTTTCCGCATAGTAATGTATAGGTACTCCTGTCAAGTCACTAACAGCTTGAGCAGCTGCCTTCACCCCATCATCTAGGGAATTGTTTTCAGCTTGGACAATGTATTGAACACTTGTCAGCTTCGTGTAGCCATCATAGTCCTTTACATACACACGCGTATCACGCGGAATACTGATTGCATTATATTGCTTTTTATCTAAATTCATGTGAAGAAGTATCATAGAATCAGAATGTCCGGCTGGATCCTCCGGTCGTTGGTCTGTTCCCATAATGAGCACATTAAATACACCGCTCTTTGGCTTTGTCTCACTTGCTTCGGCAGGCTGCGTTGCCACTGAAACGTTTTTAAAATAGTTCTCTGGCGAAAACTTTTGGTACGCATATATCCCTCCCCCACCGCCTATGAGGAGCAGCGTAAGTAAAACATATAACAAGGTCTTTCGCTTTTTTCTTTTGTTTTGCCTATTATCTTCCATGCATCTCTTCATTCCTATCCCTATTTATCGATTTGAAAAACATTGTGTAACAATGTTTCCATTTATTGTGAAACCAAATGCGGAGAAAGTCATACTATTCTCCAAGCAACCCCTGCAAATGGTATAAATATGGAGACCCTTGTTCTTCTTTGTCTACTAGTCTCCTGAAACCTACCCCTTTTGTTACATATTTTTATTCTATCATTTTGATTTGAAAGAGGGAATGAAAAAAATGAAAAAATCTATATCTCTTTATATTCCGAAAGTATTTTTCTGGATATTTCATATATGGAAGAAACATCAGGCTTGGATGCTTATGCATGGGCCATTTCACCTAAAGTCAAATATTCCGCATGCATAAGCTCACTTGCTTCACTTGGTGTTCCTATAACATAGAGCCATCTTGTGTTTATTGTACTCCCTCTCGAGAAACCGATAGCTTTTCTCTTATATCAAACTGACTGCCTTCTGTAAAGACTGATAATCCTCTTGCTTTTATTAAATCTCCCTTCTCCAAACACTGCTGATGAACAGGAGACAATCATTGTATGAATTAGACAAGTAACAACTCCTATGTTAACATTAAGTTGTTGATTGCGGAATATAAACTATATCACTAAGGAGGTATATGATGATAAAATTCCAAAATATAGAAAAGAAATATCATAGCAAAACAGTGATTCGTAACTTTTCGTTAGAGATTGAAGAAGGGCAACTTGTTGTTTTTATTGGTCCGAGCGGCTGCGGCAAAACAACATTGCTAAAAATGATTAATAAGCTGAGTGAACCGACATCAGGAAAGATTTTTGTAAATGGAACAGACATTTCAGCTCTCAATACAATTGAACTTAGACGAAACATTGGTTATGTCATCCAAAACACAGGGCTTTTCCCGCATATGTCCATTAAAGAGAATTTAGAACTTATCCCTAAACTAAAGGGAGAGGCGCCAGAGGCAATTGAAAAAAAGACAGCGGAGTTGCTTCAAATGGTCGGACTGAATCCTCAGGAATATATGTACCGTTTTCCAAAAGAGCTAAGCGGAGGACAACAGCAGCGAATTGGGGTAGCACGGGCATTTTCTACGGACTCAGACATCATTTTAATGGATGAGCCATTCAGTGCTTTAGACCCAGTAACGAGAAGTTCCCTGCAAGAGGAACTCTTTCAAATGCAAAAAGAATTAAATAAGACTATTATTTTTGTCACACATGATATGGATGAAGCTATTAAAATAGCAGATAAAATTTGCTTATTGAAAGACGGAGACATCCTCCAGTTTGACACACCAGAGAATATTTTGAAGAATCCGTCTAATGAATTTGTCGAAAACTTTATTGGAAAACGGAGAGTATGGAATAACCCAGAACTGTTAAAGGCTGAGGATATTATGATTTCCAATCCAGTAAAGATTACACCGAACCGAAATGTGCTGCAGGCAATTGAAATTATGAAGGCTAACAAAGTAGATAGTTTGCTAGTAACAGACCGAACGAATTTGCTTTTAGGACTGGTAACGCTAAAAGGCATTCAACTGCAAAATCGAAATGCTCTAGTAGGAGAAATTATGGAGCGCAATGTACTGACAGTTTCCATGGATGCAAATTTGATTTCTGTATTAAAAACAATGAATGATCACAAAATTGGCTATGTTCCCGTTGTCAATCAAGCGAATCAATTGTCTGGCCTCATTACAAGAAGCAGCATTCTCTCCGAGCTAAGCAGCCAATTAATTGATTTGGAGGTGGCTTTTTAATGAATGGATTATGGAGCTTTTTTACTAATAAGCATGATCAGATTCTCAGTTTGCTTGGACAGCACCTCTATCTAAGCATTGTTTCGGTATTAGTTGCCATTGCAATTGGGGTTCCGCTTGGAATTTTAATTTCAAAACATAAAAATCTTTCAAAGCCGATTATTGGGGCTGCAAACATTATTCAAGCTGTCCCCAGCTTAGCATTGCTCGGCCTATTAATCCCTTTTATCGGAATTGGAAGTACACCAGCCATTGTCATGGTTGTTCTCTATTCTCTTTTGCCAATTGTGAAAAACACTTACACAGGACTCACAAATATTGATGCAGATATCCTTGAAGCAGCGAGGGGGATTGGCCTCACAAAGAGCCAAACAATGAAAAAAGTACAATTACCTCTAGCATTTCCAATGATTATGGCCGGTATTCGCATTTCCGCCGTAACAGCGGTTGGCCTGATGACAATTGCGGCGTTTATTGGAGCTGGCGGACTTGGCTACCTTGTCTTCTCGGGTGTACAAACCGTGGATAACAACATGATTTTAGCAGGTGCTCTTCCTGCCTGTATTCTTGCTTTGCTGATTGATTATATCGTAGGGAAACTCGAATCTTCCCTCTCCTATAAAAGCAAACAGCAAGCTGCGGCTTCCAAATCTTCGAAATCACCATTGAAGAAGGGGATTTTGCTCTCTGCGACAGCTATTTTAGTCGTTGGCGTCGGCGCAACTGCTATTTATTCAAAAGCAGATGCAAAAGACACCATCACCATTGGCTCAAAAAATTTCAGTGAGCAGATTATTTTAGGAAACATGGTCGCAGATTTAATTGAAGATAAAACGGATATTCATGTGGAAAGAAAAATGAACCTCGGTGGAACACAGGTTGCGTTTAATGCCTTAAATACCGGTGATATTGATTTATATGTGGAGTATACAGGAACAGGCTTGGTAAATATTTTGAAGAAACCGGCTATTAATAATCCTGATGAAGTATACAAAACCGTTCAGCAGGAATTTCAAAAAACATACGGTATTGAGCTTTTGAAACCAATCGGCTTCAACAACACGTATGCTTTAGCAGTACGTCAGGATACAGCACAGAAATATAAGCTAAACACAATCTCTGACCTTGCGACAGTGAGTAATAAGTTAGTTCTTGGTCCCACAATTGAGTTTCCTAACAGAAATGATGGGCTGATCGGGCTTGCTAAAACGTATAACATGCAATTTAAAGATGTGAAGGCTATAGACGGCGGACTTCGTTATACTGCACTGCAAAATCAGGAAAGTGATGTGATTGATGCTTTCTCAACAGACGGTTTGCTAGAAGCTTTTCACCTCAAAGTATTAAAAGACGACAAAGGCTTCTTCCCTCCTTATTATGCTGTACCAATTGTGAAGCAGGATACCTTAAAGAAATATCCTGAACTGAAATGTACGATTAATATGCTGGCAGGCAAACTGACAGATGAAAAAATGCGAGAACTCAACTACAGAGTAGATAGCCTGAAAGAAGACCCAGCGAAGGTTGCAAAGGACTTCCTTCAAAAAGAGAAATTAATTGATTAACATCTCCCCCGCTTGAGGCATACTCCAAGCGGGGGTTTATTAACTATATTAACTTCTTTCTATTCCGCCAAAAAGTGTCTTACCCTCTCATACGTCTGCTCATTACCGATAATAAGCAATATATCTCCCTCTAGCATGAGCACATATGGGCCTGGAGAAATGATTAATTCATGATTGCGCTTAATTCCGATTACCGTTCCACCTGTATTTTGCCAAAACTTCACTTCAGATATAGTCTTCCCAATATGGCTGCATGTTGGCACAATTTCTACTTCAAATGGGGCAATTGGGTTTGTATGCCGCAGCTTTCCCGCGTAGTCCAAAATTTTGTGGACAGTTTCAAATAACTGTTCATCCAGCTTCTCACGTTCTTTTATTAGTGCTTTCGTTTGTTTTTCTAAATCTTTAATGCTTTCTAGCTGAGAAAAGCGGCTAATGTACTTAAAAGCATTCTCTCTAGACGCTATAATAACGCCGCTGCCCTTAGCAGATTGAACAATTTCGACATCCTCTAATATCTTAATGGCTCTCCTTACAGTTTCCGGCGATACATTGTACTCACTTGCGAGCGTGGATCTTCCGTGTATTCTCTCCCCTACTTTAAATTTCCCATCGTATATCCGATTGGCAATGTCAATTGCGATTTTCTCATACGTCGGCATTTGTACGCGTTGCTGCATTCGATTCTCCACCACAATTCCAAAAAATTATCCATACTAACTATGGTCATTACTACTATAAACCTTTTCACTGCTTATATGCGAGAAGAAAAATGTTGAACTCTCATTATAGTTCAAAAATACTATCTTTAGCTCAGCATTCGCTAAAGAAAACAGAGGCGCAGCCCTACCTATACTGTATTCCTAAAATTTCCTACAGCGTTAAAAAGCCAAGGCTTCTGTAAAAGCACTTGGCAGGTTCTAATCTTTATAAACTTGTTACACGTGGAGCATAATCTGTACATAACAAGTTCTTAAAAGGAATTTCCTTATATATCCGATCATTTCCCTATATAGCCTGAGCCTGTTGTAACTTTTCTGAAGCCTCTTGTAAGCCTTTTTTGTTTTTATTCCCCAATAAGGTAAAGATTGAAATGATGGTAAAGCATAAAACCAATCCCCCCATTAGCATGTAAGAATAACGGAATCCCAGGCTATCATACATAACACCTGCAATTGGTGAGAGAATCGATTCCCCAACCTGTTTCGCAAATTGGAAACCTACCAGATATAATACGGAAGATAAGCGTGTATCAAAATTTGCTGCCAAGTACTTAAAAATAGCAATGAGCATAAGCGGCAATTCTAACGCGTGGATTAATTTCATCGCTGAAATTCCGATCGGTTCCACAGCAAGTCCGGACCCAATAATCCGAAAAGCCATCAAAAATCCTGCTAAAAGTAAACTATTCTTTGCGCCAAGCTTATTTACAATGGTTGGTGCCAGGAACATAACACCAGCCTCTAGAAACACTTGAAATGAGTTTAAATATCCAAATACTTGATTACCCAAGGCTTCGGTTGGAAATAAGGATGAGTAATACAGTGGGAACTGCTGGTCATATACACCATAGACACATGCCACTCCAATTACATACATCATTAAGAACCAAAAATCTTTTAGTAAGAACAATTCTCCAACATCTTTAAATGTAACAGAATCAGCTTTCTCAAGTTCTTGATTTGTTAGTTCCACCTTCACAGACATAATAATTGCAACTAAGATAATGGCCGAAACAGATGCAATCCAAAAGTTAATATTAGGGTTGATATTGAACAGCTGACCTGCGAAAAATGTCGCTGCTGCCCATCCTAGCGAACCCCACATTCTTGATTTCCCATATTCAAAATTATATTTGCGACCAACCTTTTCAACATACGATTCAATCGCTCCAATACCAGCTAAGAAAGCAACCCCTAAATATAGCCCCCCAACAATTGCACCGAGAAAGACATTGTGTTGTAATAATGGACCATACACATAGATATAAAAAGGACCTACAAATACTAGTAAAATACTAATAAAAAATAAGATGTTTTTCTTTAAACCTATTTTGTCAGAAATATAACCATATAAAGGCTGCATACATAAAGCAAATATAGCGTTTGCAGAAAAGATGATACCTGTAGCAGATCCGCTTAAATGTATTTCTTGTCCTAACCAAATCGAAAATAAAGAATAACTAGATGACCAAGTAAAAAAGAAAAAGAAGAAATAAGCACTTAACTTCCAATATAAACTTTTTGAACTTTTCATTTTAATCGCTCCTTTAACGAAAGATGTAACATGCTTTACTGCAATTGTGTTGGTAACATACTTGCAAAAGACTACTCTTTCCAACTGGATCTCTACTTAGTAGAAATGCCCTGCGGATCTTTTTAAAATCCCCATCAAAGCGCTTACTTTTCTGGAAATTAAAAGCGTAATCCCCGTACCTGTAACCTTGCTACACCCTTATTGTAGCTAATATGAAACGTTTTCAAAATGAGGTGTTCTTTTTATTTATGTTTAAATTCTTTTGATAGCTCACTAAGAAAAGCGGACAGGGCCCGCCTTTTCTGGCAGCGTAGGGGTGGGCCGGAGTAAAAGGTGCTTTTTGCCTTTTGTGGAGGTTCAGCCCTACACTGCCATTTTGGGCCTTGGGAGATGGACATCACTCCGAAAAGTTATCCTTTCTTAAAGTGAAATAAAAGCGACCAAAAAGGAGCTAGGAAATTCCCCTCTTTGGTCGCTCTATATGTTTTATCTGCCCTGCCTGTAGCTTGCAAACATCCTCTCTAGATTCTCAAGATACGCACTTATATTACGATCGATAAAAAACTGTTGTGAATACTTTCTAAACTCATCCTCAGCAGCAGTGCCACCCAACCAATAGTGATTCGGCCAATTGACGACCCTCTCTTGCTTTACAAGCTTGTCGAGCAATTTCACTTCTTGTTTTTTCATTTGAACACCTTTCACCGCACTAATGCTGCCTTCATAATCCGAAAATTTTTGGGCGTTCTCTGTTTGAACCAAAAACGCCAAAAACCGTTTCGCTTCTTCAGGATATGGAGTGTCAGCTGAGATAGCAAAGCCTGCATCTACCCCTCCTAGCACATGATTCTTTTCAGGATCATTGGTAGCGGGGAACGGAAAAATACCGTAGTTTAAATTTGGATTGAATGCTTCAATATCAGGAAGAGCCCATGTTCCCATCACATACATGGCACCCTCTCCGTTTGCAAATGCCTTTTTGATTTGATCAGAATCTGCACGAAAGGAATCGGGCTGAACGTAAGGAAGAACTTGCAGCATTTTTTCCGAAACTTCAATCCATCTTTTATCGTTACTAATGTCTACGTTCCCTTTATTTACCTTGTCCCAATATTGACTGTCAAACTCGTTCGCAACAAGATTCAAATTAAAAACGCTAATCTGTATAGGATCTTTATTGGCCATTAAAAGCGGCTGCTTTCCTGCTTTCCGAATCGTTTCCATTATTTGAATGAATTCATCCCATGTTCTAGGAATTTTCAGCTTCAGTTCTGTAAAGATATCTTTATTATATAGAACGCCAACAGCATTTTGCGATAAAGCTACTCCGTACATTCTGCCATTTACTAAGTAACGGTTTTGAATCTCGGGTTGGATATTTTTAACGAATTTTTCATTGGTGAGATCTAATAAATATCCTTTGTTTACACGTAATATATAATCATATTCGATCGGATACGTCACAAAAATATCTGGAATATCGCCGCGGGCTATCCGTGTTTTTAGAACGGTTGAGCCATACGGGACATACACATTCTCAATATCAATATCCGGATTTTCCTTCTCAAACTCTTGGATTAATTCTTCAAAGATTTTCGCTGATTCTATTTTCCCATGAAAAAATTCAAGTTTCTTCTTTTCTTTTTTCTCTACAGCGGTATCATCTTTTCTTGCTAAGGCGCACGAGCTCAAGAACAGACTCATCACCAGGCAGAAACTTGCAAGGAGAACAGCATTTTTTTTCACTTTCACTCCTCCTTGGTTCAAATGTATTTCCCTATTTATGCTTTTAAAGTGTAAAGAAAACAATTCTCCCACTCCTTCGTGAGAGAACCTATTCTGCCTTTTTTCGATATTGACTTGGAGTAAGGTTTACATACTTCTTAAACACTTGACTAAAATAGCGCTGATCCGTATAACCAACCAGATTGGCAATCTCATATGTCTTTAGATCTGTCGTTTCTAGCAGCAGACATGCATGATCCATCCTTAATTTCGTTAGGTAGTCTAAAAATGTCACTCGTGTTTTTTGTTTAAACAATACACTGAAGTGGCTGACGCTGAGTCCTACCTGTTCTGCGACAGTCTCAATGCCGATATTCTCAGTAAAGTGGTTTTGCAAAAATTGTTCAGCTTTTTTGACTAAAGCATCGGGGGTATTTTTTGATTTGTACTCAGCCTTAATATCTTCCTCAGTCACAATACTCATTTTTAAAAACGCACTTTTTTCTATATATTGCTTGGCTTGTTGATAAGACGCTGGCAGTTCGCTTATCCTGCTTACGAATTTCCCGATTGCAATTGTGCAATTCTCCAGAAACATTTGGGCTGCCTGATGAGCAGATTCCATCACGTAACTAGATAGCTTTTCACAGTCACCTGCTGTATTCACACAAATAATAAGAAATCGGTTATTTTCTAACTTAAATAAAAAGTTTTGGAAAAACGCTCCTTCTTTTTCTCTGCCGCTCATCCATTGCTTCAAAATTGCTTCATTCTGCTCGGCTGAGTCCCGAAATTGTACGATCATGGTAGCATATGCTCCTTGCTCATCCATCAAGGTTTCAGCATCATTCTCAAGAATGAGCAGTTCATACATTTTGTGCTTCTTTAGCTCGTAATCGCTTTTTTCTTTTCCCTTCAATTGATTAATCATTCGCCGAATACATGCTGTAAGCTCCTCATGATCAATCGGCTTTAGTATATAATCAAACGCATTATATTGTAATCCTTCTCTGGCATACTCAAATTCATTATATCCGCTTACCAATAACACCTCTGGTCTAACAGAAAAGGCCTGCAATGCTTTTAATAATTCAATTCCGCCGAGCTCCGGCATACAAATATCTGTTATTACAATATGAGGACAATGTATCCTTATCAGCTCAAGAGCTTCGTTTCCATCCTCGGCTGTTCCTACTACTTCACACTGAAGAGCTCCCCAATCAACAGCCTTTAGTAAGCTCTTAACAATAAGTGACTCATCATCAGCAATCAGCACTCTATATTTCATCTTCTTCACCCTTACGCAACGGAAATGTTAATTTGATGGTCGTTCCCTCATTCACTGTTGAACAAATCATTAAACCGAATTGCTCACTATAATAAAGCTTTAAACGATTTTGCACATTCATCACACCATGGCTCGTTTGTTTACTCGTTTGCACTCCTTGATTTCGTTCGTTCAATAGCTGAAGAACCCCAGGACTTATTCCTTTTCCATTGTCCTCAATATAAAAATATCCTTTTCCCTTCTCAATTCCTCCTGTAATTCGAATCATCGCATCTCGTTGCTTACGATCAAACGCGTGAATCAAAATATTTTCGACCAGGGGCTGTAAAACAAGCTTTAATACTCGATAATGGAATAAAGCTTCATCAACTTTTACAGCAAATGTAAATCCATCATTATAACGGACCCTTTGAATCTCCATATAGCTCATCACATGCCGTATTTCATTTTGAACAGATACCTCATCAGAAGCATTAATACTAATGCGCAGCAGCTTTCCAAGATGAATCGTCATTTTGCTGATATCCTGCTGGTCATTTAAAACTGCCAGCGAATTAATCGATTCCAGCGTGTTATATAAGAAATGGGGGTTAATTTGATTTTGCAAAACTTGGAATTCAGCTTTTCTCTTTAATTCTTGCTCGCTTTTGATTCGCTGCAGTAGAACAACAGTTTTTTCTACCATTGCATTAAAGCTTTTCGCTAAATGATTTAACTCTGAAAAGGGGAACGATGACATCCTTGCGGTCAAATCGCCCTTTTCAACTCGTTTCATTTTGTTTAGGAACTCTGTAATGAAACTGACAATCCGGTTTAAAAAGAAGAGATTGAACAAAACAGCAAACACTAACACAATCAAAACAAGTCCAAATGTCGTTTGCCGAATATATTGCGTTTCACTTGAAATCGTATGCCATGGCTTAATAGAAACGAGAAAATACTTGGTCGCGTCACGATCCTTCAAGGTACCGGAAATATAGGTAACCAAGCTTTTTTCTCCGTCTAAATAATCGATACCGGTTCCATCTTTACCTGAAAGTATGTTTGAACGATTTTTAAGACTCATCGATTTGCCAATCAAATCCCGATTACGATGATAGATAATTCTTCCCGCTTCGTCGACAATCATTTCCTCGGAGTCATCCTTGTAAAGATTCGCGAAAATCTCGTCAAAACGATCAATTTTAATTTTCATAACCACATACCCGATATCCTCAAGTGTATTAGGATCTCTAATAGCACGACCGTGAATATAAAATGGCGTGTCTCCTGAAGTAAAGATTTCATTATGAACTGGAGATAACCAAACTGCCCGTCCTTTTTCACTGACGATTTTCTGATAAAACCCTGTTTGTTGAAACTCTTTTAATGAAGGAATGGCATTATTTCGAAAATGGTAAACCTGCCCCTTTGTACTATAAAGAATAAGATCATCTAATCTTGATTGGGTATACAGCAATCCCGCCAGTGATTGTCCGCTGCTGTAAAAATTAACAATTGACTGCTCTTGATTATATCTAAGAAAATTTTCAACTTCTTGAGAAGCTATTACATAATTCGAAAAAGAGTTTACCTCTGACATGACCATCTGTAAATTTGTATTGGTTGCCTTTAAAGTTTGTAATGTTTCTTTCCCTACCTTCTCCTTTAATGCAGAGGACGAAACTTGATACGAAACAACACCAAGAATGATGATAGGCACCAAGATTAACACTAGAAATGCAATCAATACCTTTTGCTGGAATCTCATTATATACACCTTACATCATTATTTTTCACACAGTAGTTTACCTTGAACTACCCGCCACCTACTCGCTAATGCTCCTTTCCCACAAGGGGATTTCCGCTGGTCGAAGGTGGGAGATTCTGATTCCTAAGAACTCCATTCTATTGAACAGATATGGATTAGGCGATCCCTGCCGTTCCAGCAGTTAAGAGACGAATGGCTTCGTTTCTCAGATTTTTTCCTGCGTTCACATCTCTTTGATGGAATGTTTGGCAAGATGGACATTCCCACTCACGCAAAGCGAGATGTTTTACGTCTTTATGTTTGTAACCACAACAAGAGCAAAGCTGACTACTTGCAAAGTTCTTGGCAACGACAACTATTTGCTTGCCGTACCACTTTGCTTTGTATTCGAGCATCTTTCTAAATTGCGACCAAGATACTTCGCTGATGGCCTTTGCAAGATTTCCGTTTTTCAGCATATTAGATACAGACAAATCTTCGATTCCGATAATGTCGTGGTTTTTGACAATTTCGGTTGAAATTTTGTCTAAGTAATCCTTCCTTGCATTGGCAATTCGTTCATGGATTCGTGCTACCTTGATTCGTTGTTTATTCCAGTTCGAACCGCCTTTTGTACGTCTGGACAGGATACGCTGTGCTTTCGCCAACTTTTCCTCCAAAACACAAAAAAATCTAGGATTAGCGTAGACGGTTCCATCTGAAAGGGTAGCAAAATCCTTGATGCCTACATCTACTCCGCAAGTTGAACTTGTCTTAGGAAGTTCTTGTACCTCTGTTTCAGCTACGATGGATAAAAAATATTTCCCACTCGGATTTCGTCTGACTGTTGCACTGATTATACGCCCTTGTACTTCCCGACTTTTCGCAAAGCGGACAAGTCCTAATTTGGGAAGTTGTACTTGATTTCCTTTCACAGTGATATTCCCATTTGTGTATTTTGTTTTGTAAGATTGTACACGATTCCGTTTGCTTTTGAAGCGTGGAACTGCATTTTGCTTCTTGAAAAAGCGATCAAACGCATCTGCCAAGTTTTCAAGAGAAGACTGCAAAGCAATACTATCTGGTTCTTTGAGCCAAATGTATTCTTTCTTTAGTTGTGGGAGTTGTTTTGAACACTTGTTATAGGAGAGTCCCTTTCCTGTTTCTTGATAGGAGTTGTTCCAAAGAGACAAAAAGTGGTTGAACACGAAGCGAGAACAGCCAATTGTTTTATTAATAAGGGTTGCTTGTTCTTCGGTTGGATAGAGACGAAACTTGTATGCTTTATGAATTAACATTGTATTCCACCCCCTTTTAACATACCTATTATACCAAACATTAGTTCGAAAAGGAAATAGAAGAAGGAAAAAACATACCATTTTTCATCCCTTCCCTACTCACTTTTGCCCTTCACTTTCCTTGAAGAAATGGTGTTCTCGCCTATTTTTTGATAAAAACCTGGAATTATTACTAGCTTATTATCCCAAAACAAAGAACAAGTGAAGAGGCACTTGTTCTTTTTAATTGCACTTCCATATCCCTTTTGAATTTCCAGAGGCAGATAACGTCTATTGCTAAACCTATCTCACTCTTCTGGCCTGAATGTTGCATACACAATTTCTTTAAGCGTAGTTTGACTTAGCCCGCGGATAGAAATATCTGTTCCTTTCCCCTGATCGTACGCCGTAAAGCTGAGCGCCTTTTCGCCGGAATTAATGAATACTTCAATGGCATGAAGATCAATAAATACTTCAAGTGCTACCTCTTCCTGTAAAGCATTACAGCATTCTGAAATGTCGATTTGACTAGACTCGCCGTAGTCAGATGCAAATGAAACAACAGCATTCTCTACATCTACATGTATTCGAGTCGCTTTGTCTTCACTTTTATTAAGCTCCAACTGAAACTTTTGCTTCTCTAAGATTGAAGCATTCACACGCAAGTAAGCTGCCTTTCCACCATGAAAATCAATTGTTTCATTCATTTTTAAGGTAGCATTTTTATGAATTGCTCTATGTCCAAAATAGCTGTCTATCTCCCGGATTGGTCGTTGGATGAGCTTATTATCCTTCAAGGTTAGCACCCTTGGTAATGACATCATACCATTAAACCCATAATCCCTTGGCGGTGCGGCTTGATTCCATCTTTGCATCCAGCCAATTATGATTCTTTCGCCATTTTTCCCCTCAGTGGATTGCGGAGCATAGAAATTGTGACCGTAATCAAGAAGACCCTGATGTTCCAGTTCGAAACTTCCCTTCTCATAATCCATCTCGCCAATTACATAAGCTGTCTTATGAATCACTTCTCCTTGGAATTTCGGGTCACATGGCATGATTGAAAAAATCAATACATCCTTTCCATCTATACGAAACAGGTCTGGGCATTCTAGCATCATATTCTCGTCAAACTTAGATTGATAAATGGAAGAGTGGAACGTCCAGTCAAACAAGTTGAGTGACTGGAACATAATAATTTCTCCGCGTCTTTCAGCATTTCTCACTGCTAAGACGCAAAAATAAACGCCGTCCACTTCCAAAACCTTTGGATCTCGAAAGTCACACATCATATAGCCTTCAGGTAATTCTTTTTCACCAATGATAGGGTTTTTTTGATATTTTTCAAACTGAATCCCATCTTCGGAAAACGCAAGACATTGATGTTCGATAATTTGAGATTCATCTTTATCAAAGCCCATATTAGGATCAAGATGACCTGTATACATTAAAAATAGTTTTCCATCCTTTTCAATGGCACTCCCTGAAAAGCAGCCATTGGCATCATACAGCTTATCGTTCGCCAGCGCTACCGGCTTATGGTGCCAATTCACGAAATCATTTGTCGTCGCGTGTCCCCAATGCATATCATTCCAGACAATATCATAAGGGTTATACTGATAAAACAGATGATATTCTCCTTGGTAAAAGGAAAAGCCATTCGGGTCATTCATCCATCCAATTTCAGGGGTAAAGTGAAACATCGGCCTATTTCTTACTGTTTCTTTATGTTTTTGTATATAAGTGTTCGCTGCCGTTAACTTATTCATCATAACCCTCCTTATTTGATACCGCTTCGCATTGAACCTTCCACAATATATCTTTGGAAAACAATATACAAAATCACAATTGGAATCGTAACAATTGTCAATGCAGCCATAATATGACTTGTGAATATATTGTACTTATCGCTGAACACTGCGTTCAGTGCAACTTGGATTGGCATTAAATCCGCATTGGAAAGTGCCATTACCGGCCATAAGAAATCGTTCCAAGACGCTAAGAATGTTAATATCCCTACTGTTACATACATATTTAAGCTCGAAGGCACAACAATTCGGAAAAAGCAGCCGATCTCACCTAGTCCATCAATTTTGGCAGATTCAATCAATTCACCTGGAAAAGAGAGAAAATGTTGTCTAAATAAGAAGATATTCATGACATTTACCAAAAACGGAATCAGGTATCCTGGCACTGTATTAATGAGTCCCATCTCGTTCACGACTAAGAATAACGGAAGAATCGTAGCTTCAATCGGAACAATCATTAACGCAATGATAATAATTAAAATCGTATCCTTAAAGGGAAATTCAAATCTTGCTAAAGCATATCCCGCTAACGAATTAATCGTTAAGCCGAAAACAACAGTGATGGCTGCGTAAATTAAACTGTTCAGCAAATTTCCAAAAATATTGTAAAAGCCAAGCAACTCCGTATAAGACTTCAGTGATAAATCCGAAAAGTTAGGAATGATTGCAAAAATCGTACTAGCATCCCTGTATATAACCTCATCAATTTTGAAGGAAGAAAGAATCATCCAAATGAGAGGAATAAGGAATTGCAGCGCTACAACTACAGCTAACAAGTAAAATAGGGTTTTCTTTAATATTTTCACGCCGCTTCCTCCTTAAATAGCTTTTTAATTCCTATTGATACAACAACTAAGAAAACTGTAAACACAAGCGTAATCGCACTTGCATAACCAATATTTCTATGACGGAAACCATACTCATAGATGTATTGTAAGAGAGTAATTGTCGAATAATCCGGTCCTCCGCCAGTCATAACCATTGGTTGTACAATCAGTTTAAACGCTTGAATAGTCGTTGTGATAACTAGAAACATTGTGATTGGCTTTAAAGAAGGTAGGGTAATATACAAAAACTTATGCCATGTATTTGCCCCATCAATATCTGCTGCTTCATATAAGCTAGGGTCAATATTCTTTAATCCCGCTAAGAAAATCATCATCTGATAGCCGCAGCCAGACCAAGCTGAGATAAAAACAATAGACAGCATCGCTTGGCTAGAACTTGTGAGAAAAGGCTGTTTTGGCAGGCCGATATTCGCAAGCATTTGATTCATTAAGCCTGACGTCGGATTTAGCATAACTGTCCAAAGAATTGAAATGACAACTAAAGATAATACCGCTGGTGAAAAATAGGCTGCTCTAAAGAAACTATTGCCTTTGATTTTCTTATTCGCAATTAGGGCGAGACCGAGGGCCATGGAAAGCTGAAGAGGCACTACAAGCACTACGAATTTCAATGTATTGAAGAAACTTGTCCGTAAAACCTCATCCGTTAGCATTCTAGTAAAGTTGTTCATACCAATAAATTGTTTGGCGTTAGGCTTCAATAAATAATAATCTGTGAACGCATACGTAAATGCTAAGATAATTGGCAGCACAATAAAGAGCGATGCTAACACCACTGCAGGAGTTAAAAATCCAAATGCTGTCGTGACTTCACTTCGTTTGTAACGCTGTGCATGGAGATTTCTCACCTTGACAAACCGTTTCAGACCTAGATTTCCCATCTTTAGATTACTCACTATTCCACATCCTTTGTATACAGAGGCGGGGTGTGACCCCGCCTCTTAATTTCATATCCTATTTTCTATATTTCTCAAACTCCGCATCGACTTTCTTAACAGCTTCGTCTAAATATTTTTTAATTGTTTCTGAATCTGTCGTTTTATTTTGAGCAATTTTCAAGATGACATCTTTTGAAAATGTTTCAGATAGGTATGGATAGCCTGGTGATACAGGGCGAGCCTTGTTTGTCTTTTCCGCTTGGTACTTCAACACCTTCCAAGCTTCATTAGCGTACGGATTATCAGTTGCTGTATTAATCGCATCAATGGAATTTACTCTCGTTGGAATAGAGCCGTTTTTCTCATAATATTCTTTAGCGGCTTCATCATTTGTGAGCCATTCCATCACTTCTACAACCTGCTTAACCCGTTTTTTATCTTCAATTTGACCGTTTCTAACAAATGCCCAGCTGCCTGATGGTGTGTATAAATCATTATGTCCTTCATCCATCTTCGGATATCTAACAGTTCTAAATTTAAGGTTTGGATAATTATTCTTAATTTCGTTTACATACCAGAAGCCAGCTACAGCTAATGCTGATTTCCCGCTATGGAAGGTTTTTTCAGATTCTGCCGCATTTGCTAATGGATGATCTTTAAATAGTTGCGCAAATTTTGTTAAAGATTCAACACTCTTTTTGCTGTTCAAAACGCCATCTACAGTCACACCATCTTTATCTACAATATTGGTGTCATTTCCCCATAATAATGGTGTAAAGTAATAGGTTCCCAATTCATAAGCTCCAGCGGTAATATCCGTTAACAGCAAGCTAGTTGCAACTTCATAATTCTTATAAGCGGGATCGTTTGTTGTCTTCGCAAAATCATCAATCTTTCTAGAAAGATTTACGAACTCATCCCATGTCCAATCTTCATCAGGACCTGGTACCATTGCTTTCACATCTGCCGGTAAGGCATTAATCATATCTTCGTTGTACATAATAGCAACACCGGAATCTGAGTAACCCATCGCATAAAACTTACCGTCTACCGTTCCTTGATCAATAATGCCCTTGGTAAAACCCTCTTTAAATCCTTTTGTCATATGGCCATCTAACTCACCAATTACACCTGATTCCACGTATGCTGCTACATCTGGACCATCAAGTGTAAAAATATCAGGCATGTCATTAGCAGTAATAGCCGCATTCAACTTATCAATATATCCTGAACCAGCGCCAGCTCTTGTAATATTTTTAATCTCAACTTTTGGCTTGTCCGGATGTTCCGCATTATAGCTCTTAATACGATCTGCAAACATTTTTCCCTCTGGATGATCTGCCGCCGCTTGTGTCCAAACGACAATTTTGTCATCAGCTCCACCCGCAGACTGCTTGGAAGAACTGCAGCCCACTAACGAAGCTGCTAACACTACCCCTGAAACTAACGAGACTAACTTTTTCATAGTTTCATAGAACCCCCTTTGTTATCGCTTTCTTTTTTGTGTGAAGTTTAGATTGACAATACGCTGACGAATCTATTGTCTTTTCGTATTGCTGATCTCTTAGACTTCCTGGATTGATTGTATAATTTATAAAACGCTTTCAAAATGAGGCATTCTTTTTATTTATGTTTAAATTTCTATGATTTGTGCAGTCCTGGCAGTTTGATTATCATTTCGTTTCATAGCAAAAAAGCCGACATAGGATTGTCGACTCATTTTGAACATATGTAATGTATTAGCCTATTGAATTATCGAAAAATTGTATCACCATCTCCGCTCATCCCCATATCCTATATCACATTACCCAACAGGATGTGATTTTTATGGGCGTAGAGCTAGTCGCGATTCATTGGATGTACGTTGTCTTTTTACTTCTCATTATCGGCTGCTTTTTGCTTCGCAAGGACACAACTCTTATTTCCATCGTCATGATTTTCCTTCTCGGCCTTATTGCAACCGGCTCCATCAGCAAGGCGGTTAGCACTATTTTTAACAGTTTTGTTTTCTCCATCACTGAACTATTGCCAACCATTCTTATCATTTCGATTATCGTTTCAATGAGTAACCTGTTAATCCGAACTGGCATTAATGATGTTATGATTTCGCCATTCGCAAGCCTTATCCGTACGCCAACGCTTGCCTATTGGATTATCGGGATTGTGATGATGGTCATTTCCTTGTTCTTTTGGCCATCTCCTGCGGTTGCTTTAATGGGTGCGGTCCTATTGCCTGTTGCACTGCGCGTCGGCTTGCCGGCAATTGGCGTCGCAATCGCAATGAACCTATTTGGCCACGGCATCGCTTTATCTGGGGACTTTGTGATTCAGGGTGCACCGAAGCTAACTGCAGATGCGGCCGGTATTCCTGTTTCTGATGTTGTATCGGCAAGCTTGCCGCTCGTGATCATTATGGGCGTTGTCACAACGGTTACAGCCTTCATCTTCCTCCGCCGTGATATGAAAAAGGGGGGCGATTTCAATGCAACTACTGAGGCAATTGCCGAAGATAATCTAGAGGAAACAGAAGCTATTTTTTTATCGAAAACAACAAAACGCTTCTGGGCGGTCCTTATTCCTGTTTTGTATGCGATTGATATTTATTTGATGGTTCGCTTTGATTTGCAGGGGGGCGATGCAACAGCATTGATTGGCGGTACGACAATCGTGATTATGCTGTTTATTCTTTCACTGGCATATAAAGGAACAGCTTTGGAACAAACAACGAGCTATTTAATTGAAGGGTTACAATTCGGCTTTAAAATCTTCGGTCCCGTCATTCCGATTGCTGCATTGTTCTATCTGGGTGATAGCGGCTTTACGAAAATTGTTGGAGACTTCCTGCCGAAGGGCTCCCATGGCATTATTAACGACCTTGGCGTCGCTTTATCCCATTCCATTCCTGTCAACGCCAATATTGCAGCTGTCGCGCTCACTGTGATCGGTGCCATTACAGGTCTTGATGGCTCTGGTTTCTCGGGTATTTCCCTAGCCGGGTCTATCGCCAATTTATTTGGTACAGCACTTGGTCATGGCACTGCTACGTTAACAGCGCTTGGGCAAGTTGCAGCAATCTGGATTGGCGGCGGTACGCTTATTCCTTGGGCGCTGATCCCAGCTGCAGCAATTTGTAAAGTAGATCCTTTCGAGCTGGCGCGTCGCAATTTCCTCCCTGTTGTCATCGGGCTTATTGTCACAACAATCGCAGCGATGTTTTTTATATAGGTTCTGCTACATTGAGTTTTACCTAAAGAAAACTCGTCGATTAGCAAGCTCTACTTATAATTTAAATTTCTCACTACGTCGAACTGTCTTCTAGCTAAAAATTTATCCTTTCTTAAAGTGTAAACGCATGAATCCCCTGCTCAACAGGGGATTCAGATCACGTATTAAATGTATGCCCTTTTCTGCCACCTTATTAATCTTTAGTGATCGATCTACTTTTTCTGTACTCCTCATGTACTACTATCTCCGTCAGCTATTTTTATGCAAATTCTATCAAGAAGCGGAATCACTATAAAAATTTTCAGTATAATAAGGCTCCGACTCGTTATTAAAGGCCACTCCGATCCCTAAATATTTATAATTTTCCTGGAGGATGTTTTCTCTGTGCCCTAAAGAATTCATCAGTCCTTCGTGGGCAAAGATGCTGCTGAACTGACCATATGCCAGATTTTCACCAGCTGTAATAAAACGAATATTGTCTTGCTCCATACGATCAAACGGAGATTGGCCTTGTAAATTTGTATGGCTAAAATAGTGATTTTCCGCCATGTCCAAGCTATGTTCCCGAGCCGTTTCTCTTACATGATCATCCCATGTTAAAATAGACAGTCCGTGATTTTTTCTTGAAGCGTTTGTTAAATCAAACAACTGATATTCAAAGCCTTCTTGTAGCTGCTGGCTTGATTTGGTATAAAGAGCATTTTTATTTTGTTCCAATTCTGCATCGATAATCTGAATGGCTGTAACCGTATTGTTTTCATGCTTATCATAAAAAATTGTGACATAGCTATTGTCGAGTTGGAATACATCGTATTCTCCATTACCATTAATCTCATAGTTGATCAAACCTTTTCTCATAATTGATTCAGGAGTACCGAGATGCTCCTGAACCGATTGCTTAGGGCTTCCCAGTTTTATTCCCGTTGAAGAGGCAATCAAATCTTGATTGGTATAAAGGCCGCGAACGATATTTTTTTCATCATAAGCAACCATGATAAAATTTTGATAGTTTTCATGATAGGCTGCCCAGATGACACCATATTCATTTTCTGAAATTCGCTTCGGCTTACCAGTTTCCTGCTCAACATCAGCTCTTGATTCACCTAATTCAATATTATAAATTGAAAATATTTGATCTGTAGGGGCTGTTAACTCTGGTGTTTCAACGTTCGTATTTTTTGATTCTGACTGCGAATTATCAGACGGCGTAAATAGAGAATCCAACCGCTGATTTAGGGCATCCAGCGCAAAATTGATATCTGGATTTTCTTTTACCAAATCGACTGTAGAACGAATAGAATCCACTACAGAGGAAGGAATAAATTGTTGAACTGATTCTTCCCATAACGGCTTTGAAACATAGCCGATAAAAACAATCATTACTAATAAAATAAACCGTTTCACAACTACACTCTCCAATTCCACAAAACTGAAGACAAAAAGATTGCAAAGCAATTCTTCAAAAATGCTTTGCAATCTTTCCATGTCTCTAAATCTTATATTGTTACAATCGATCAGAATCCTTCTTGTCCTGTAGCTCTTGCAGATTTGAAAAAAACAGCCTGTTTTTCTGGTCAAGCGATTGTCTTTTTAATTAAATTTCTCCACAATTTTTGCCTTTATTAGCTGCTTTAGTTTAAGTATACTATTTCACAATTAGACTATCATTAATAAACTGTTTCGCTTGAGACACACCATCCTCGTAAAATTCACGGGTTTCCACAAAATATTCAAATAATCCACGATGAATTGTAGGTTGAATTGTTTGCACTTTAATCGGTTTGTACTCCTTATACGGTTTATTTTCTGATTCTGGACGAACCAGCTTATTTCCGTATTCAATAAGTTTATTGATTCGAGAAATATCATTAAGCTCTGCATAGAGGGCATTTTTAAATAACATCTTCAATTTAAGGTCTTCGCTATCAAAGAAGTTATCGATTGGGTCCAGAGATTTTCCCAGTGGTGCTACTGTCACCAAAATAATCTCGTCGGCTACTACCAACGGAGACAAAACTGGATTATATTGATAAGCTCCATCATACTCCCCTTTAAAGTCTCCATATTGAAGCAGCTGCAAGCACGCTCTCACACCATCCGGAGTTATTGGTTTGACCTCAAAATTTTCCCTATTAGTTAATTCCATTGTATTCAGAGCACGTTCGTTCACATACAAAACTGCCTGATCGTTATTAACATTATAGGCATTCATAATAATACCCACTTCCTCATTGGTCGAAAAACAATGGGCAATATCATCAAAAAATTGTTGAGGAAATTCAGATTTATAAATTTTGTTAGGGAAGCAGAAGTTAATCCATTCCTCCAATTTCAAAAAAGGCCAGTTATCAGACAATCTTTCAAAAGTGTTGAGGTAATTAGGAGAAAATTTTTGCGGAACGCCCAAATATGCGTATTGCATGAATTTGAAAAACGTTGGGATTCCATTTTCTTCAGATTTAAAATACTCATCGTAATGCTTTTCAATAGCATTAGGGTCTTCTTGCAAAAAATAATACGCTGACAATATAGCACCGCTCGTAGCTGAAATCAAGTCTGGCTTAATCCCCTCTTTTCGAAGCGTTTGGAGTGCCCCGGCCGCAAATGAGTTCATTCCCCCAATGCCTTGTAAAGCTAAAGCTAACATAGTAAACCACTCCCAATTGAAAAAATTTTGATCTTACCTAATCCAATTCTTTACAAGGGGAGCGGATACCTTCTAGATATATAACGGTTCCAAGCAAAAAACACCAATTTTCTACGCTAGGAGAACCTCAACCTAAAAAAGAGTTCTTAGCGTTTATAAGAAAAGTGGACAAGACCCGCCTTTTGGGTGGGCCGGAGTAAAAGGCGCTTTTTTCCTTTTGCGGAGGTTCAGCCCGGAGTCTGCCATTTTGGGTCTTGGGAGCTAGACATCACTCCGAAAAGTTATACTTTCTTAAAGTGTAAAGACTCACTAGTATCTATCCTAGTGGAATTTTTTCCTTTAACCTGCTTTAACGTCGCTACTATAAGAAAACTAACAATCACTAATAGGAGCCATGAACTCACCTTTCCGAGATGAACGAGACTCCATGCATCGGTTTGGTTTGGATATTCCCAAGCTCCAAAGAACGTGGCAATATTTTCGGCTACCCATATAAAAAATCCGATGAGCACAAAGGAAAGTGCGATCGGCATCCGGTAACGAGTTCCATTAACCTCATATGTAACCCATGATTGCCAAAAAACGATAACTACAAGTCCAGATAACCACCAACGAACGTCAATCCAATAATGGTGGATGAAAAAATTCAAATAAATCGCAGTCGCAAGAGGTACAACTACCAAAAATGGCGGCCACTTAACCAGTTCCACCTTAAACCTCCTCCACGCCTGGCAAAGATAACTCGCTACACTTGCGTACATGAATCCGCTATACAAAGGCACTCCAAAAATTTTGAAATATCCTTCCTCTGGATAAGACCAGGATCCCATATGTACCTTAAAGAGCTCAAGAGCAAGTCCAATAAGGTGGAACAACGTGATAACCTTTAGTTCATCCCGTGTTTCAAGTCCAAAACGCACCATCCACCACTGCATCAGCAGGCAGATGATGAGCAGCCAGTCATAACGTGGCAGGAAGGGAGGTGGCATGATCTGTGTAAAAGCCAAAGAGGCAAAAATAACGACAGGAAACAAACATGATAGGGCCTGCTCCCAACCAAAACGAACGAGCTGTTTTAGTGCTCTCATGATTTGTGCCTCCAAAGGTTTTTTCTGAGTATATAAGTCCTGCTTCGTATCGTAGCTAAATAGAGAACCTTGTTTACTTTCCATCCAAAGCACCTCAACTTATTTATTGTCAATTTGACTTTAACACGTAATTTATCGTTTTACAATAAAAAAATATTGATTTTTATTATATTGTTATTGTTATAGAATTATCCTTTTCATTGCAGACAAGATAAAAAGCACTCCCCCATTACAGGAAAGTGCTCTATAACTTTAAACTATTCAATTTATAATTTATAATCTGTTCAACTAATCTGCTAATTAGTATTGCATCTTATACTATAAATTTGGCTCTATAAACAATCTAAAAACGCGAATTTCGTATAAAATCCGCGTTTTGTTGATGAGGATAGTTAACTATGTATTAAGTAACTATTATGAATTGAGTTATGTTACTTGCTAAAATCTCTTTGAGCTCCCATATAGCTTCCAATTAAATTTTGATAACCAGGAAGTTGTCTAGAGAGTAAAGCGCCAAAACCTTCAACATCGTTGCGCCAATCGCGTTGTAATTCGCACGCTACGCTAAACCAGTTCATAAGCTGAACTCCACCATGGGCCATGCGCATTAATGCCGCGTCTGCTACTTGTTTGCTAAACGTTCCAGAAGCATCGGTTACAACGAACACCTCATACCCCGCGTTTATAGCAGAAAGTGCTGGGAAAGCAACGCAAACATCAGTAACTACGCCCGCGATAATTAGTTGTTTTTTACCCGTTGCTTCAATGGCTCTAACAAATTCTTCATTGTCCCATGCATTAATTTGTCCAGGACGAGCTATTTTTGGTGCATCAGGAAAAAGCTCAACCAATTCTTGCATGAGTGGGCCATTAGGTCCGTTTTCAAAGCTTGTTGTTAAAATAACCGGTAAATCAAAAAACTTAGCGGTATTAGCAAGGGCCAAAACATTGTTCTTGAACTCATCAACACCATAGTCACGCACTAGGCCGGAAATAAGGCCGTTTTGATGATCCACTAGCAGAACGGCGGCATCATTTTTAGAAAGACGAGAATAGAGATCAGACATTTTATAGTCCCCCTTTAATTAATGTAATCGAAGAAAGTTCATATATTGGCAAATTTACCTTAAACTCCTTCGGTTGTTACAATCCGTTTATGGGTATTGATTGTTTTCATTGGCTTATCTATAAACTTATAAAGTGTTAACAGTATTAAAGAAAATGAAAAATCAGCACAAAAAATTACTTGATGATGTTCGAGATTCTTTGGTTAATCTAGAACAGGAGTGTGATCAATCCAGTGAATAAATTGTTGTAAATAACGCTCAAGATATCGTTTTGTTTTTTCGTCAGTAAGTATTTTCTGATCGGAGTCAATCTTTTCATGCACTTGTGAAATCAGCACTTTTTGAAATGGAAGAATATGAGTTTGCATGGCTTCTAGTATTTGTCTAATTTGCATTTGAGCAAAGGCAGTCCCTAATCCCCCGGGAGTTGCGCCGATTAAGCCAACCGGTTTTCTACTAAGAACGGAGGACCTTGAAGGTCTTGATGCCCAGTCCAATGCATTTTTTAGCGCGCCTGGAATTCCAGAATTGTACTCTGGACTTACAATAATGATACCGTCAACGTCCTGAATAGCGGATTTAAATGCTGCTACTGTTTCTGGATCACCGCCAATTTCTAAGTCTTCGTTAAACAAAGGAAGCTCGTTGATTTCGATCCAGCGAAATTGAGCGGCATCACTCATATCTGTCAATGATTGAGCAATAATTCGGTTATACGAATTTTTTCGTAAACTTCCACAAATCAGGCCAATAGTTTTAGGCATACAGATTCCCTCCTTGTTTGAAATCACCTTTCATGATACTATACTCTAGAGATTATGGAAAGGATTTCTAAAAATGGAAGATAAAAAAGTGACATGGTTAGAGCTGTTTTATGACTTGCTATTTGTGGCAGCAGTTGCTACTGCTACTCATGTCTTACTTCATGTTGAAAAAGGATATATTCATCCAGCGTATTTATTAAAGTTTGCCCTAATATTTATTCCAATATGGTGGGCTTGGACTGGCCAAACCATGTTTATTAATCGGTTTGGCCAAGATTTTTTGCATCAACGTATTTTTATGATTCTGCAAATGTTATTTGTACTTATTATGATATCAAGCCTATCGGTAGATTTTGATCAATATTATTTCTCTTTTCTGATTGGCTATATTGGACTAAGAGCATTAACAGCAATCCAATATCTTGTTGTGCAAAATCTTGAAAACGGGGATAGAAAAAAGGTTGCTAGGTTTTTAGGAGCACGTTTTGGGATTGGGGCCTTTCTCTCATTTCTCTCTATCTTTTTTGATTCATGGGTTCGATATGCCGTGTTATATGCAGGAATTATTGTTGATATAGTTTTACCTATTTTAGGACATAAGTATTTGGTAAGAGTCACGACTAATACCGCTCATTTGTTAGAACGTTTTGCTTTACTGACATTAATCCTGTTTGGAGAATCGGTCGTCAGCATCCTTGCTGTGCTGCAACCACAAAAAGGGGATTGGCATTCAATCTTATTTTCAATTATTTCATTTGTTCTTATTATTTCAATGTGGTGGCAGTATTTTGATAATGTAGAAAAGAAGGTAAACAAGTCCATTGAAGGAACAGGGCAAACGATTATTTACGGACATTTATTTATTCTAATGTCTTTGAGCATGATTGCAGCATCTATCAAACTCATGTTTTTACATGAGATTCATTATACATTTATCTTATATTTTGTCTTCGGTTCTGTATTGCTCTATTTCATTGCGACTTCCATTGTTTTTCATCAATACAGGTATGAACAGCACCGTTTGAAAATTTATCATTTAGGGCTGTTTTTAGGGACTTTAGCAGCATTTTTTATTATTAATTTGATCATGACAGTTCCATACATTGTCATAATGGGAGAATTAACACTATTTTTTATCATCTATGCTAAATTTACAACCACTTAATAGAATACAGTTCGTTCAAGATTTAATAGATTCGTTTCTCGTATTTTCCTATCCACTCCTCTATTTCAGGTAAAGAAAACTCGCTGATTGGCAAGCCCTACTTATACTGTATTCCTAAAATTTCCTACAGTGAAATAAAAATGGGTTAACCAATTGAATTGATTAACTCATCTTTCAGCTGATGCCTGCACACAATAGCAGGCTTGCCACATCCAGATTCAGACCATCCGGAACACGAATAACAGAATCCTCCATTAAAACCATTTTTCGACTATACTCACCGTATGTTGGCGTACCATCGTGGTCTAATCAATTATAAGTTGAGATAACACCTTTCGTACAATATTGCTCCTCACCACTGAGGGAGTATTCACATTCTCCGCAGGAATCAACAAAGCAGCCAACGCCAACACAATCCTTTCCTGTTAACATTGAATAATTCGGATGCATATGAACCGATTTCTCCATGTTCAGTTGCTTATACATAGCAACATTGATGCATTAACGAACATCTATCTAAGGATTCCCCTTCTTCAAGCCTGTGAAGGGTGAAGCCCAAGGAGAAGGAGGGGACAAATTTCGGTTAGTCGCAGTCTAAAGTATTGCATTACAGAAACATACGTTCTATAATAGTTAGATATGGAAGGGTGGTGACGACAGTGTTGTTGAATCAAAAATATGAGATATTCTCAACAGAAGAACAAAAGGAAATGTTAGACCGTTGGCTGCAATACTGCCGTCAAACGTATAATTCTGCCCTCTTAGACAAAGAACGTAAATATAAATAAAAGTAGAAGGTGGAATTGAAGAAAATGAAGCAATACAATACGCGTGCCATTATGGCTTCTCTGCTTATCTGCGGTTTCGTTGGTATGTTCAGTGAGACGGCTCTCAACATTGCAATTAGTAATTTAATGGATGTGTTCCAAATTTCAGCTGCAACCGCACAATGGTTAACGACAGGTTTCCTGCTTACTCTCGGCATTCTGATGCCGATGACCGGGTTGCTGCTACAATGGTTTACAACAAGGCAATTATTTATCGGTTCTCTTGTAAGCTCGATTGTCGGCACTTTAATTGCGGCACTCGCGTTCAATTTTGAAATTCTGATAGTCGCTCGCATTCTACAAGCGATCGGCATGGGTCTGCTGATTCCGCTCATGTTCAATACAATCCTAGTTGTGTATCCACCTGAGAAGCGTGGAGCGGCGATGGGCTTCGTTGGACTTGTCATCATGTTCGCACCGGCGACTGGTCCGACCGTAGCTGGTATCTTAATTGAATATTTAACATGGCATTATATCTTTTGGCTATCACTGCCGTTTTTGATCATTGGGCTGTTGGTAGGGCTGAAGTATTTGGAGAACGTCACCGAGGTCACGAAGCCCCGCATCGATCTACTGTCCGTCGTATTATCAACGATTGGCTTTGGCGGTGTCGTCTTCGGTTTCAGCAAGGCTGGCGAAGGTACGGATGGCTGGAACAACCCGGTCGTAGTCACTTCAATCGTCGTCGGGCTAATCGCGCTCGTAGTGTTCACGCTACGGCAGAAGGCTATGCGTGAACCAATGATGGACCTGCGTGTCTTTAAATACCCAATGTACAACGTGGGGCTGCTTTTGGTACTATCGTGTATGATGATCATCTTGTCTAGCATGATTATTTTGCCAATGTTTCTTCAGAACGGAATGAAGCTGTCCGCATTCACTACCGGACTTATGCTGCTGCCGGGCAGTGCACTGAACGGCATCCTGTCACCGCGCATGGGGCGTTTGTTCGACAGGTATGGGCCGAAGTGGCTGGTGATTCCGGGCCTCGTCATTGTTGCTATAACGTTATGGTTCTTCTCCAGCATATCGACAGCGTCTTCGATTGCTTTTATCGTTTCCTTGCATATCGGGCTCATGATCGGCATCTCAATGGTTTGGATGCCAGCGCAGACGAATGGCCTGAACCAACTGCCACCGGAGCTATACCCGCACGGTACGGCAGTCATAAATACGCTTCAGCAAGTCGCAGGTGCAATTGGCACAGCGGTTGCGATTATCATCCTTACGAGCGGTATGGAGAAGTATTTGCACAACTCCCCCGCGCCGACTGAAAACACTGAGGTGGCTAACGCCATGATGTTCGGTTCACAACATGTGTTCTTGTTTACGTTAGTTGTGACGCTAATCGGTCTGGCCATGGCGTTCTTCATCCGCCGTGTTGTAGTTAACCGTGCGACGATGAATTCGATGCATTGATATTTCAAAGGGAGCCTGTGGGCTCCCTTTTCTCTTCGGTATCGTAAAATAACATGCTTCCTTTGGCTGTTAAGGTAATGCCGCGATTATGTCTACAAAACAAGATTGCTTGAAAATCGGCCTCCAGCTGCTGCATTTTCATAATGATATTAGACTGTGCATATTGAAGCTCTCTTGCTGCCTGTGAAATACTGCCCAACTTTGCAACAGTCTGGAAAATTTTTAGCGTATGCAAATCTCTCCAAATCTCTCCTCCTCGGTATATCTATATTCCTTTTGTCATCTAATTTACTGATAGCTGATATCAATTTTATGTATTATACCAGATAACCAAAAAAAGCTATGCTTAAATATAGAATACATTTTAATGGGAGGTGAAGCTTTGAAGAAGCAATCCTTTCTTTTTTTAATGGGGGGAATATTCTCTTTAATTATTGCTATGGGGATTGGCAGATTTGCTTATACTCCCCTTCTTCCGCTTATGCAAAAAGATCTCTCTTTTTCAAATGCTGTTGCTGGTTACCTAGCCTCAAGCAATTACGCAGGATATTTGCTTGGAGCAATTTTAGCAGGGGCCATTCCTTTGAAGCAGCATAGAACGATTTCCCTGAGAATAAGTCTAATCGTCAGTATTTTCACGACTGCCCTCATGGGTCTAGCATACTCTCATTTACTTTGGTATGTACTTCGTTTTCTATCAGGGCTTGCCAGTGCTTTTGTGTTTGTCTTAGCCTCTGGTATCGTGTTAGATAAACTCGCTGCTAGAAACAAGACAAATTGGTCGGGCTTGTTCTATGGAGGGGTAGGATGTGGAATCTTTTTATCCAGTCTGCTGATTCCTGGTTTGAGCCATTCATTTCAGTGGGAAGGAACATGGATAGGACTCGCTGCCCTAAGCGGCATCCTTGCATGTTTCGTTTGGTTTTGGCTCACCGATACCTCCAATATCGTTGAGATGAAACATAAACAAGAGATTTTTGCACAAGTTCCGCCCACTAGGTGGCTCCTGTGGCTAACTATTGCGTATGGATTAGAAGGATTGGGTTACATTGTTACAGGCACGTTTATTGTATCGATCGCTGAAAAGACCTCAGCCTTTCATAGCGATGCTACCTTAGTTTGGATGATGGTGGGAGTGGCTGCGATTCCATCTTGTTTCATTTGGTCCTTACTTGCTAAAAAATGGGGATACGTTACATCCTTAGTGCTTGCAATGACCTTGCAATCCCTTGGTATTGTAATGCCAGTCTTCTGGATGTCGCAAATGAGTTTAGTAATAAGTGCCTTATTATTCGGAGCTACATTTATGGGGATAACCACACTTGCTACAACATTGGCACGACAAATGAATCCATCTAATAGCAGTCGGATCATTGGCAATCTTACCGCTATTTATGCTGTTGGACAAATGATAGGGCCAACCATTGCTGGAGTCTTATCATCATTCACTCAAGACTTTAATGGAGCATTGATAGAAGCAGCTAGTGTTGTATTAGTTGGGGCCGGTTTACTTTTAAATGGCATTCCATTTGAGAGGAAAGCTAATGTAAAAAATTCATCCATACACTAAAAATGAACAGTGGTAATGGATGAGTTAATACTGATAATTGGGACATTACAGGAGAAACAATAACAGCTCGCAGAAGCAATAGTCCGTAAAAAATAATAACAAGGCCTCCTTTGAACTGCAAAATTAGGAAACAAAAAAGCAGGAGAATTCATTCACGAATTTTCCTGCTTTAATTATCCACGCTATTTATTAAGCTGTCCAGTTATAAAGAATCATCTATATCACATCCGAAAATATTGCAATAATGCAACGGAAGCGAACATAAATAGCTCTGACTAACTTAACATTAGCAGCCGTTAGTCGAACAAAAAAGCGATTCATTTACAAACATCATTTAGTTATTCCTAAGCCATTTTAGATTTTTTGTATGCTAGTGGTGTCATGTGCATCGACCTTCGGAACTTATCAATGAAATAGCTTGTACTATTGAATCCCACTTGGTAGGCAACTTCTGTAACATTGGATTCAGCTTGCTGCAGTAAGATTAAGCTTTTTTGAATTCGATAATCTGTAACATAACTTAACGGTGTTTTCTTTAACATTCGTTGGAAATAGCGGCAACATTCCGAGCGGCTCAATTGACCCGCTTTTGCAATATCGTCTAACCTAATTTTCTCAGCATAATGCAGATGTATCCAATTTAACATTTGCTTCATTCGCTGATTTTTCAACATTTCCGTCTGATCATATTCTAATTGAAAGCCATTAATAATTAAATTTTTCCAAATTAACGTTAGCTGTAAGGTGATGTCGATTTCATAATATGGTGTTTTTTGTTGAAGCCATTGATTGATTTTTATAACGGCATCTAAAATCGTTTTCCCCCATTGCTCATTTGCATCTAAATATAAGTAAGGTAAATTAGTCGCTTGGATATAGGGATATACATAGCTTGTATAGAGCTCTTGGGATAAAAGAAAATGCGGAGAAACATTTAAACAAATATAAACACAGCCCGATTGCTTCTTTTCTTTCGCCATGTGCAGGCAGCCGCTATTGATAAATAATCCATCTCCTTCTTGAACAGTTAGCGTTTCTTCATTTATTTGAAAGATTGCTTCTCCTTTTAAGATGAAAATAAATTGAATCTCATCGTGCCAATGAAGTGGTATATGGCCATGAATATTTTGGTTAATCGTTGTTTCGTAACATGCAATCGGTAACACAACTGTACGATGCTCGGTTAACTCTTGTAGGCTTTGATCAACCTTAAAATTTTTTATTTGCAAAGGACCACCTCAATATACTTATATTTTTTTGTTCAATTCAAGTATTATTCAAGGAATTTTCCACTTATTATAACACTATTATTATATTTTAGGTGGAGGAATGGAGTATGAATACATCTACCCGAAGAATGGGATTATTTCTTGTTATCACAGGAGCAATCTTTTGGGGTGTTGGCGGCACTGTTGCCCAAAAACTTTTTCAAGAATACGCAATCGATGTAAATTGGCTCGTCACAACTCGATTGCTTATAGCAGGTTTTTTACTCTTAATCATTCAATTTTTTAGAAAAGGACATTCTCAAGTACTAGGAGTTTGGAAAAATAGAAGAGCAGCTTTTCAACTGACTATCTTCGGATTACTCGGCATGCTTGCGGTTCAATACACCTATATGGCATCCATTAAACATGGAAATGCTGCCGTTGCAACGCTATTACAGTATTTAGCACCTGTCATGATTATCATGTACTCCATTTTTCGCAAACAATCTGTTCTATCGCGACAAGATTTGTTAACGGTTTCCCTTGCTTTAGTAGGTTGCTTCTTCTTATTAACAAACGGTTCCATCTCTCAGCTATCTGTACCGGCATTGGCAATAGTTTGGGGTGTTTTATCTGGAATATCATTAGCATTTTATACTTTATATGCTGTTCCTTTACTGAAGCAATACGATTCTCTTGTCATTGTTGGCTGGGCTATGATCATCGGTGGCGCTGCATTAAGCTTTATCCATCCACCTTGGCAAATGGACTTTAAAAGCCTTACGCTAGAAGGCTATTTATACTTAATCTTCGTTATCATATTTGGTACAATGATTGCATTTTGCTTTTATATCGAAAGTTTACAAAGTCTGTCACCTAAAGAATCAAGCCTTCTAGGCAGTATAGAACCACTGGCTGCTGTTTTAACAACGGTCCTTTGGCTACATGAACCTTTTGGATCTTTTCAGTGGGTTGGTACAATCTGCATCATAGCAATGCTTTTCTCATTAGTGCTGAATAAAAAATCTTCTGCGACGACTAACCAACCTGCTAAAGAAAACTCACCGACTGGCGAGCCCTGCTCTTGGGCGAAGACAGAGGTGTAGTTGCCCTTATACTTTATTCCTAAAATTTCTCGCTACGTCGAATTGGCTTCCTGCTAGAAATTTATACTTTCTTAAAGTGTAAAGAAAACTCACCGACTGGCGAGCCCTGCTCTTGAGCGAAAACAGAGGCGTAGTTGCACTGTATTCTTAAAATTTCCGACTACGTCGAATTCGCTTCTCGCTGGAAATGTATACTTTCCTACAGTGAAAGAAAACTCGCCGATGTGGCGAGCTTTCTTTAAATCTCTCGTTCAACTAAACCTAACCCGTTACCTTAATGTTCCGCAGCCAATGCATCTGCTTTCGTTACATGAACCGTACCAAATGGATGTTGCGGAGGAGCATAGATTGAGTAGAGTTTTAACGGGGTATTGCCTGTATTGGTTACATTATGCCATGTTCCAGCCGGGATCATAATAGCAGAATCATCATACACATTTCGTACAAAGTTTAAATTCTCTTTTCTCTTACCCATGCGAACAATCCCTTGACCTTGTTCAACACGTAAAAATTGATCAAGGTTAGGGTGAATTTCCAAACCGATATCTTCACCAACCTTAATGCTCATCAAGGTAACTTGCAGGTGATTTCCTGTCCATAAAGCGGTTCGAAAGGTATTGTTTTGCTTGGCAGCCTCATTGATATTCACTACAAATGGTTCTGGTCCATAATCTTTTAGCTCAATTGCACGTCCTCCCTCTGATGATGGTAAAAAATCGAATCGATTGGCGTCATTAAACATAGCCCAATCATCAGGGTGTCTTACATAATGATACATTGGCACATTAATGTAAAAAGGGTTTACATAGTGGTATGGATACATATAAGGAGCATAGTACATATCTTAACCCCTCCATAAATTTATCAAATTATCTTATGCACTATATGAAGGGAGCGTACTTATATTGAGGGGACTCATTAAGGAAATCATGGTTAGCCTAAAACATTTGCTCCATGATCCTTCTAAAGGAAAAAGAGCAAAGGGCCGCCCCTTTGCTCTTTTCTTCTTACTTATTAAGCTTTTTCCGTCAGCCACTCTGCCGGATTTTGACGCCATTCCTGCAACTTCGCTAAATCACCTTCAGCGATGATGCCTTTTTCTAATGCAACCTCGATTAGTGCAGAGTAGTTGCTTAAAGAATAAGACGCTACGTTCGCTGCATCTAGCTTATCTTGTCCTGTCTGCAGCTCGTATGTAAAGATCGATACGATGCCCAGCACTTCACAGCCTGCTTCACGCAATGCTTCTACGCATGTAATTGCGCTGCCGCCTGTTGAAATTAAATCCTCAACAACAACAACCTTTTGGCCTGCTGTTGCTTTTCCTTCGATTTGATTGCCTTTGCCGTGGCTTTTCGCTTTGCTGCGCACATAACACATTGGCAGGTTCATCAAATCGCTTACCCATGCAGCATGCGGAATGCCGGCAGTTGCTGTTCCTGCAATTACATCTACCCCTGGGAAATGCTCTTCAATTAGTTTTTGTAAGCCTGTTGCAATATCTTTTCTTACGTTTGGAAAGGAAAGAGTTAAACGATTGTCGCAATAAATAGGAGATTTAATACCTGATGACCATGTAAATGGATCATTTGGTCGTAAAAATACTGCTCCGATATCTAATAAATGAGCTGCGATTTGTTTTTTCATACAGTAGTTCCCTCCCATTGTTGTGTTACCTTCTTATATGCCTCAAGCGGCTGCTCCGCTTTTGTAATGCTTCGTCCGACTACGATATATGTGGAGCCTAATTCACGTGCGCGCGCTGGTGTAGCAATGCGAACTTGATCGTCCACATTGTCGTCTGCCATCCGAATTCCAGGCGTAACTGTTACAAAGTCTTCGCCGCACGCTTCACGGATTTTCGGCACTTCAAGGGTTGAACAAACAACACCATCCAACCCGCTGTCTTGTGCGAGTTTCGCATAATGCAATACCGTTTCTTCCAAGGATTTTTCAATCCACAGCTCCCTTTGCATCACTTCTTCAGATGTGCTCGTAAGCTGCGTTACGGCGATACAGATCGGCCGTTCTTTTCCTTCCGGCGTTCCTTCCTGCAACCCTTCGAGCGCCGCCTTCATCATGTTCGTTCCGCCAGCAGCGTGAACATTGACCATATCCACACCAAGGATAGCAAGATTTCGCATCGCGCTTTTTACGGTATTTGGAATGTCATGCAGCTTTAAATCCAAGAAAATACGGTGGCCTTGTTCCTTCAAATAATTGATGATGCTTGTCCCTTCCCGGTAAAATAGCTCCATGCCGACCTTTACGAATAAGGTTTCCTCACCGAAATGCGCAAGAAATTGCTCAACTTCCTTTTGACTCGGGAAATCAAGCGCGACTATAGGTGTTCGCATTCTTCCAGCTCCTTCCGTGACAGTCTGAAATGTGATCGTATCCAAGCTCTTCAAGAAGCTGTGGCAATTCTTCAATAATTTGCGGACATACGTATGGATCCACGAAATTTGCTGTTCCGACCGCTACAGCACTTGCGCCTGCATAGAAAAACTCAATAACATCCTCCGCTGTTTCTACGCCGCCCATGCCGATAATCGGAATATTTACCGCTTGGCTTACTTCATAAATCATGCGAAGCGCAACCGGTTTGATCGCAGGACCAGATAAACCGCCTGTCCGGTTCGAGAGAATTGGCTTTGCTGTTCTTAAATCAAGGCGCATGCCAAGAAGCGTGTTAATCATTGTTAACCCGTCAGCACCAGCTTGTTCAATTGCTTTTGCGATATCTACAATGTTTGCTACATTTGGAGATAGTTTTACATAAACAGGTACTTCTGATACCTCTTTTACCTTCTTTGTTAAGTCTGCCGCAACTTCAGGTATCGTTCCAAAAGCAATTCCGCCTGTTTTTACGTTCGGACAAGAAATATTGAGTTCCAGCGCATGTACGTTCGGCGCTTTGGAAATTTCTTTCGCTACTGTCACATAATCTTCAGTCTGTGATCCCGCCACATTGGCGATAATCGGTAGATCAAACTGCTCCAGCCATGGTAATTCTTCGTTTACTACCTTCTGCAGACCTGGGTTTTGGAGGCCGATCGCATTTAGCATACCAGCCGGTGTTTCTGCCACACGCGGCGTTGGATTTCCAAAGCGCGGGTGCTCAGTTGTTGCTTTAATCATAATCGAGCCAAGGACGCTTAAATCATACAGGTTGGCGTATTCACGTCCGAATCCGAAGCAGCCGGATGCCGGCATAATTGGGTTCTTTAGAGAAAGACCCGGTAATTCTACTTGTAATCGACTCATAATACAACCTCCCCTGCTTTAAATACTGGTCCATCGCTGCAAACCTTTTTATACGAATAACCTTCTGGATCGCTTTGCAAATGGCATACGCAGGCGAAGCAAGCGCCAATGCCGCAGCCCATGCGCTCTTCCAGCGAGATATATGCTTTTCGATCCTGGTACCGTCCGTCCAATGCTTTTAGCATCGGTGTCGGGCCGCATGAATACAAAATATCAAAGGTAATGCCGTTTTGGTCAATCACATCTGTAACAAAGCCTTTTGTTCCATGTGTGCCGTCCACTGTTGCTACGTATGTGTCGCCAAGCTCTGCAAATTTCTCTTCGTAAAACACATTCTCCTTCGATTGAAATCCAAGAATGTGGATCACACGAACACCTCGTGCTGTAAGCTGCTGTGATAATTCATAGAGGGGGGGAACACCGATTCCGCCTCCGACTAAGCAAGCCGTTTGTCCTGGCTCTGCTTCTTCCACCGGAAACCCGTTACCTAACGGACCGAGCACGTCTACTTCATCACCTGTGCGCTTATTCGCTAAAAGGGATGTACCCTTTCCTTCCGCACGATACAGCATCGTAAATTCATTTTTATCCTTGTCTACGTTGCAAATGCTGATCGGGCGGCGAAGCAGAGGGGAATGCCCCTCTGCCACCTTAATATGCACAAACTGCCCGGGTTCGTTCATTTGCTGCACAAGACTGCCTGCTAACGTCAACTCATAAATATTTTTTGCGATTGCTTGCTGACGGACGACGGTCATGAGCTGCTTTTTCATCATGAAAACACCGCCTGTTGACGAGTTGGAACTGTAATTTCCTTCATTTGAACTGCTGAGAATGTCATCGATTCAATAACTTGTAAAATCGCTCTCGTTGTATCAAGAGATGTTAAGCAGGCAACACCGTTTTCAACGGATTCACGGCGAATACGGAAACCGTCACGCGCAGGCTGCTTGCCTTTCGTTAATGTATTAATCACAAACTGTGCTTTTCCTTGGCGGATAACATCAAGCAGGTTATAATCCTCAGAATCAATTTTGTTCACAAATTGAACTGGGATGCCGCCTTCTTGCAAGTATTTCGCTGTTCCAGCTGTCGCCATAATGTTGAAGCCGATATCGTGGAAACGTTTTGCGATTTCAAGCGCCTCTGCTTTATCTTTATCTGCAACCGTCACAATGACAGAGCCATGTGTTGGGATGTTAATACCCGCTGCGATTAAGCCTTTATATAATGCTTTCTCAAGCGTTGTATCTTTACCCATAACTTCGCCTGTTGATTTCATTTCAGGGCCGAGTGTTGTATCAACAGAACGCAGCTTCGCGAATGAGAATACTGGTGCTTTTACGTACACTTCTTCCGCTTCTGGGTGGTAGCCAGTGCCATAGCCAAGCTCCTTAAGTGTGCTGCCAAGAATAACCTTTGTCGCAATGTTCGCCATCGGCACGCCAGTAATTTTGCTTAAGAATGGTACAGTACGGCTTGAACGAGGGTTTACCTCTATCACGTATACCTCATCTTTGTATACAACGAACTGGATGTTAAGCAAGCCAATAATGTTTAAGCCTTTTGCAAGGGAAATTGTATGCTGTACAATCTTATCTTTAATTTCTTGCGTTAAGCTTTGGGATGGATATACTGCAATCGAGTCACCAGAGTGAACGCCCGCACGCTCGATATGCTCCATGATGCCTGGGATGTATACATCTGTGCCGTCAGAGATTCCGTCAACCTCGATTTCTTTTCCGATCATGTAACGGTCAATCAGTACCGGATGCTCTGCGTGTATTTTTACCGCATTTTTCATATAGTGCAGAAGCTCTTCCTTACGGTATACGATTTCCATCGCGCGTCCGCCAAGAACATAGGACGGTCTTACAAGCACTGGATAGCCGATTTCTTCTGCAATCGCTACTGCTTCTTCTACCGCTGTTGCTGTTTTACCTTTCGGCTGTGGAACGCCAAGCGCTGTTAAAGTTGCTTCAAACTTATCACGGTCTTCCGCACGGTCTAAGTCTTCAAGGGATGTTCCTAAAATTTTCACGCCGTGTGCCTCAAGCTTAGCAGCAAGATTGATTGCTGTTTGACCGCCGAACTGAACGATAACGCCTTCTGGCTTCTCTAAATCGATAATATGCATTACATCTTCGATTGTTAATGGCTCGAAGTATAATTTGTCAGAAATACTGAAGTCAGTAGATACTGTTTCCGGGTTGTTATTGATGATAATCGCTTCATAACCCGCTTCTTTGATCGCCCATACAGAGTGTACAGTCGCATAGTCGAACTCGACCCCTTGACCGATGCGGATTGGACCGGAACCTAGTACAACAACGCTCTTGCGCTCTGATACGATTGATTCGTTCTCCTCTTCGTATGTGCTGTAGAAATACGGTGTAGCAGATTCGAACTCAGCTGCACATGTATCTACCATTTTATAGACAGGGATAATACCATTTTGCTTTCTTGTGTCATAAATCGCTCTTTCATCTGTACTCCATACGGATGCGATGTAACGGTCACTAAAGCCCATTTCCTTCGCTTCTTGAAGAACTTCAAGGTTTCCTTCATTTTCCTTCAGTTGCTTCTCCATGTTTACGATGTTTTCGATTTTTTGCAGGAAGAAGAAGTCCATTGCGCTCCAGTCATGAATTTCTTCTTTTGTCACGCCTTGACGAAGTGCTTCCGCTACGATGAATAAACGCTCATCATCCGCTTTGGCAATACGCTTTTTCATTGTTTCCTTATCAAGCTCTTTTAAGTGATCCATTTCTAAATGGTACACGCCAAGCTCTAGAGAACGAACTGCTTTTAAAAGAGATTCCTCTAGCGTACGGCCTATCGCCATAACTTCACCTGTTGCCTTCATTTGTGTGCCGAGAAGACGGTTTGCATCCTCGAACTTGTCGAACGGCCAGCGCGGGATTTTAGACACTATATAGTCAAGTGCAGGCTCAAAGCATGCAAATGATGTTTTTGTAACCGGGTTGATGATTTCATCAAGCGTTAAGCCGATTGCGATTTTCGCTGCTAATTTTGCAATTGGGTAACCTGTTGCTTTTGATGCAAGCGCAGAAGAACGGCTTACACGCGGGTTTACTTCAATTACATAGTATTGGAAGCTGTCTGGATCTAACGCAAGCTGTACGTTACATCCGCCTTCAATACCTAGTGCGCGAATGATTTTTAAAGATGTATTACGCAGCATTTGGTATTCACGGTCACTTAGCGTTTGGCTAGGCGCCACAACGATGGAGTCCCCTGTATGAACACCTACTGGGTCAATGTTTTCCATGTTACATACAACAATCGCGTTGTCGTTTGCGTCACGCATTACTTCGTACTCGATTTCCTTGCAGCCAGCGATACTCTTCTCAAGCAAGCATTGTGTAACTGGGCTGTGCTTTAAGCCGCTTGTTACGATTTCAATCAACTCTGCTTCATTTGAGCAAATACCGCCGCCTGTTCCGCCTAGCGTAAACGCTGGACGTACGATTACCGGGTAGCCGATTTCTTGTACAAACGTATAAGCTTCTTCCAACGTATGAATAATTGTACTTTGCGGGATTGGCTCGTTAAGCTCTTGCATTAAAGTACGGAACAAGTCACGGTCCTCCGCACGTTCAATTGCAGAAAGCTTCGTTCCTAAAATTTCTACGCCGCACTCGTCTAATACGCCGGATTTCGCTAAGTCTACCGCCATGTTTAAGCCTGTTTGGCCGCCTAATGTAGGAAGCAGCGCATCTGGACGTTCTTTGCGAATGATTCGGCTTACAAACTCTACTGTTAATGGCTCAATATATACTTTATCGGCAGTTGCCGTATCAGTCATGATTGTCGCAGGATTGGAGTTAACAAGAATAACCTTGTATCCTTCTTCTTTCAGCGCTTGACACGCTTGTGTACCGGAGTAGTCAAACTCCGCTGCTTGCCCGATGACGATTGGGCCGGATCCGATTACTAAGATTGTATTAATGTCTAAACGTTTTGGCATAACGCTTCCCCTTCCTTCTTGCAGTTTTCAATCATGCTTAAAAATTGGTCAAATAAGTGGTTTGCATCCTCTGGTCCTGGAGATGCTTCTGGGTGATATTGTACTGTAAATGCCAGTGCTTCTTTATGGCGCAGTCCTTCGATTGTGCCGTCATTTAGCGCGACATGCGTAACTTCAAGCTTTGTATTTGCAATAGATGATGGTTCTACTGTATAACCATGGTTTTGCGCTGTAATGTCTACTCTTCCTGTTACCAGATTTTTAACTGGATGGTTAGAGCCGCGGTGACCGAACTTAAGCTTCTCTGTATCTGCTCCGCTTGCCAGTGCAAACAGCTGATGACCAAGGCAAATGCCGAACAATGGTACCTTGCCGATTAACTCACGAACTGTTTCAATTGCTTCAGGTACGTCCTTTGGATCTCCAGGGCCGTTGCTTAACATAATGCCATCTGGATTTAAGCGCAGGATTTCAGCAGCACTTGTGTTATAAGGCACAACCACGACATCACAGTTGCGGAGATTTAGCTCTCTTAAAATGCCATGCTTCATACCGTAATCGATTAGCACAACGCGGTAGCCGCGTCCTGGGCTTGGATAAGCATGTCCTGTCGATACTTGTTTTACCTGACCTGTATATGCCGTGTCCTTCAGCTGATTTACCACTTCGTTCACATCTGCGTCCATGCCGCATAAACGACCGCGAAGTGTACCGTGCTGACGAAGGATTCTTGTCAATTTACGTGTATCAATACCAGAAAGACCAGGAATATCACGTTCTTTTAGGTATGCATCAAGCGACAAATCACTGCGGAAGTTTGATGGATGATCACATGCTTCCTTTACGATTAATCCATGAATAGATGGGTTGATCGTTTCAAAATCGTCACGGTTAATGCCGTAGTTTCCAATTAACGGATACGTAAGTGTAACAATTTGTGAACAGTAGGAAGGATCAGATAAAATCTCTTGATAGCCTGTCATTCCTGTGTTAAATACAACTTCTCCAGCTTTCTCTGTCTCACCGCCAAATGCTTTCCCGATAAATACCGTTCCATCTTCTAAAATCAGCTGTCGCTTCTTCATGCGAATACACTCTCCTTTTGCCATGCAATTTTACCGCCGACAAGTGTCATAACTGGCCATCCTTTACATTTCCAGCCAGCAAACGGCGTGTTTTTCCCTTTTGATACGAATGTTGCCGGATCAATCTCTTGTTCTTCTTCTAAGTTTACGATTGTAATGTCTGCTTTTTTACCAACCTGAAGGCGGCCGCTATCTAAGCCGAATACTTCAGCTGGTTTCACTGTCATGAATTCCACAAGCTGCGCCAACGTTAAAATATTTGTTTCAACGAAGTTTGTGTACATCAGCGGGAATGCCGTTTCCAGTCCTGTAATCCCAAACGGAGCACGTTCGATGCCAAGCGCTTTTTCCTCTGCTGTATGCGGAGCGTGGTCTGTTGCGATCATATCAATTGTTCCATCGAGTAGTCCTTCGATAAGCGCCTTGCGGTCCTCTACCCCGCGAAGCGGTGGATTCATTTTAAAGTTCGGATCAAGTCCAACGATGTCCTCATCACACAGCAGCAAGTGATGCGGTGAAACCTCAGCCGTTACACGAATGCCGGCACGCTTTGCATCACGCACAACACGAACAGATCCCTCCGTACTAATATGACAAACATGGTAATGACAATCAGCTGCTTCTGCGAGCAACACATCGCGTGCGATATGAACAGATTCACAAACAGAAGGAATTCCGTTTAGGTCATTTTCCTTAGAAAACTTGCCTTCATGAACACAGCCCTTGTTAATCAATGTATTTTCTTCACAATGCGCCACGATCGGCATATGTATCGCCGCCGCTCGCTTCATTGCTTCTAGCATCTTGCTTGCATCTTGCACACCGACACCATCATCTGTAAAAGCGAAGGCTCCCAATTTCTTTAAAGCCTCAAAATCAGTCAATTCTTCTCCAAGCTGACGCACTGTAATTGCAGCATATGGAAGGACATTTACATGTGCGCTTTCAGAAATGCGTTTTTGCAAATCTTCCATATGTTCTACGCTGTCTGGAACCGGACGCGTATTTGGCATTGGGCAAATCGTTGTAAATCCGCCTTTTGCCGCAGCAAGCGTACCAGTTGCAATTGTTTCTTTATGCTCTCCGCCTGGCTCCCGTAAATGCACGTGAACATCAATGAATCCTGGAGCAATCAAATGCCCTTGTATGTTAATCACTTGTGCGTCTTTGCTCTCTAGGCTTTCTCCTATCTCTGCAACTACGCCATCCTGAATGAGTATATCAGTCTTAATGGTACTGCCTTCTTCATTTACATACAAACCGTTTTTAAACAAGTAATTCATGGTTCACCCCTCCTAATTCTGCTGACAACGCGCGCTTTAACACTGCCATTCTTACATATACACCGTTCTCCATTTGTTTGAAGATTCGGGAACGTCCGCATTCTACGAGTTCGTCTGCAATTTCGACGCCTCGGTTAACTGGCGCAGGATGCAAAATGATGCTTCCAGACTTCATACGCTTCTCTCTCTCGATTGTTAGACCATGCTGCTCATGATAATCCCTCATAATATTCTCTGCAAACTTGTCATGACGTTCATGCTGAACGCGCAATAACATAAGAACATCTATCTGCGGGATCAGTTCGTCAAGGGCTGCGTATGTTCCGAAAGAATTTTGTCCATCCTCCCACTCTTTTGGACTTGCGAAGAACACGCTGGCTCCTAGCCTTGTTAATGCCTCAGCATTGGAACGTGCTACGCGGCTATGACGGATATCTCCGACAATCGCAACCTTCAGCCCTTCAAAGCTGCCAAATTCCTGCTTGATCGTAAGCAGATCAAGTAAGGATTGCGTTGGATGATTACCGCATCCGTCGCCTGCGTTTAAAATCGGAATGTTTATTTTTCCCCTAAGCTCATCAAAATAACGATCTTCTTGGTGGCGGATGACCACAGCCTTTGCTCCGATGGATTGCAAGGTTTTTACAGTATCATACAGCGTTTCTCCTTTTTGAACGCTCGATGATTCTGCAGAGAAGTTGAGAACCTCAAGTCCGAGGCGCTTTTCTGCCACTTCAAAGCTAAAGCGTGTTCTTGTGCTTGCTTCAAAGAACAAATTTGCAACAAATGTTTTTCCTTTTGGCTGTACAACACTGCCGCAGGCAAATTCCTCAGCGTCCTTTAAAATCTCTTGTATCTCCTGCACTGATAACTCGCTCATCGTTAGCAAATGATTCACTGTCATCCTAATCCCTCATTCCTGTTTTTTATCATACTACATCAGCATATTTATAACAATATGTGAATAAAAATACCCTAGCCTTTTTGAGACTAGGGTGTAAAAAGTTCAACCATTTTTTACACCCTTTCAAGTCTCACGGGACTTCCTTAAAAGGTGATTATGCTATTTTTTTGTATTGGATTACTCTCCCTTTTTTGCCTCGGGGAGAACAAGGTTTAAAAGCACACCAATAATCGCGGAAAGTGCCATGCCCTCTACTTGGAACGATTGGCCGATATGAATCACTGCTCCACCAATTCCAAGAACAAGAATGACAGAAGCAATCACTAGGTTGCGTTTTTCGCCAAAATCTATTTTATCGTCAATCATTGTCCGCAAGCCGCTTGATGCGATAATTCCGAATAAGAGGATCGATACACCGCCCATAACCGGTGTCGGAATCGTGCTAATAAGCGCGGAAATTTTCCCCACAAACCCGAATACGATTGCCATTACTGCCGAACCCACGAATAAATATACGCTGTATGCACGTGTGATCGCGAGTACACCAATGTTTTCGCCGTATGTAACGCTCGGCGGTCCTCCAAGAAGAGAGGCCAGCATTGTCGCTACTCCATCACCTAGTAAGGAACGGTGCAGGCCTGGCTTTTGAAACAAATCACGGTTTATTACATTGCCAAGGACAATTTGGTGTCCGATATGCTCCGATATTGTTACAACCGCTACTGGAACCATCAGAAGAATAATAGTCCAGGAAATTCCCGGTGTATATGTTAAAAATGGAATTGTAAAATCTGGTACCGTAAACCATTTTGCATCAATTACTTTTTGAAAATCTACGAGACCTTGTGTATAGGCGAATGCGTATCCGCCGATAATGCCTAGCAGAACAGGGATGATGCTAAAAAAGCCTCTTCCGAAAATGGAGAATGTAATTGTAATGGCAAGTGTTACGAGAGCAACTGAAAAGTTTGTTAAACTGTATTTTCCGTCTGCGTCATTCATCGCCATATTAACTGCTGTAGCTGCAAGCCCAAGCCCGATTACCATAATGACGGGACCTACAACAACGGACGGCAACAGCTTCATTATCCAGCCGGAGCCCAACCTTTTAATGATAATAGCAACAATGGAGTAGACAAGTCCCGCTAGAAAGGCTCCCATCATCGCGGCTCCTGGCCCTCCGGATGCTTTTGCTGCAATAATCGGCGCGATAAACGCAAAGGATGAACCTAGATACGAAGGCATTTGTCCTTTTGTAATTAAGATGAAGGTAAGCGTTCCAATCCCGCTTGTAATCAGGGCAATTGCTGGATCTAGTCCTGTTAGGAAAGGGACGAGAACTGTTGAGCCAAACATGGCAAATAAGTGCTGAATGCTTAGTAAGAACCACTTTCCTGGACTCGGTATTTCATGGATGTCAAGTGCTGGTTTTTGCATAAAAACAGAAATCCTCCTCAATAAAAAAACTCTTTGCGTCCGTTACACAAAGAGTCCCGTACATCCATATGCGCGTACAAGGCATACGGAAGCAAAGACCCTTTGACAGTCTCACAGGACTGCTTTTAAAAGGGCATTACTAGTAGTATATACTCACTTTATCTTCTATATCCACTTCGCTCAGAGCTACAACTATCCGCTCCTCGCTGGATGTTGGAATGTTTTTGCCGACATAATCGGCGCGAATCGGCAATTCGCGGTGACCGCGATCGACAAGCACTGCCAATTGAATTTGTGAAGGTCTTCCTATATCCATAAGTGCGTCCATTGCAGCGCGTACTGTTCTGCCCGTATATAGTACATCATCTACGAGCACGACTTTTTTATTGGTAATATCGATGGGAATGTCTGAACCCTTCACGAGTGGATCGTTATCTTGTTGAAGCGTCAAATCATCACGATACAACGTGATATCTAGTTCCCCAATCGCAACTGCTTTTCCCTCAAATTGCTCAATCCGCTGTGCCAAACGTTTTGCTAGAAAAATTCCTCTCGTTTTAATGCCAACGAGAACAAGCTCCTCTATTCCTTTATTGCGCTCTACAATTTCATGGCTAATGCGTGTTAAAGCGCGACGAACCATTTGTTCATCCAATACAACCGCTTTTTCCGTCACTTTTGTTTCACCCCTAGGCTGTTATCGTCAGGAAACTATCGTTTTTCTACAAAAAAAAGGTCCTCTCGCCGCGTGCGCAAGAGGACCTTCGAAAAAGGGCATACATCACCCTATTTCTTTCAAACCGTCTCCTTCTCAACCTCACGGGGCTGCGTTAAAGGACTTATTAAGTTGCTAACATTATCTCAATATTTCTTTAACCTGTCAAGATAATCGATGCAAATATTCAAGCAGATGTGCGAAATCTTGTGGAAGAGGTGCTTCAAACTCTATGTACTCCTCTGTTCGAGGATGAGTAAAGCCTAAAATACCAGCATGAAGCGCTTGACCATCAATATCAAGTGTTTTCTTTGGACCATATTTCGGGTCTCCCGCAAGCGGATAACCGATATATTTCATATGAACGCGAATTTGATGTGTTCGTCCCGTTTCAAGTTGACATTCTACATACGTAAAATCCTTAAAGCGCTCGAGAACGCGAAAATGTGTAACGGCGTGCTTGCCATTTTCATCAATTGTCATGCTTTGACGGTCTACTTTATCACGACCAATCGGCGCGTCAATTGTTCCCGTATCATGCGCGATTACCCCGTGCACAATCGCTTTGTATCGTCTTGTGACCGTCTTTGCTACAAGCTGGTTCACAAGTGACTCGTGCGCCATATCGTTTTTTGCAACCATTAGTAAGCCAGATGTATCCTTATCAATGCGATGCACAATTCCTGGGCGCATCACCCCATTAATGCCCGACAAGTCTTGACAATGATACATTAAGCCATTTACAAGCGTGCCCGTTACATGACCTGGCGCCGGATGCACGACCATACCGCGCGGCTTGTTCACAACAAGCACATCACGATCCTCATAATAAATCTCCAGATCCATTGGCTCTGGTAATACGTCAAGCACCTCTGGCTCCGGCACTGTAACAGTAATGTCATCTCCTGTTTTCGCTTTATAATTTCCTTTCACGGCTTGCCCATTAACAGTGACAACTCCGTCTTTAATCCATTGCTGCACTTGCGAACGTGACCATTCCGCGTTCATGCCCGCAACAATCTTATCAATTCTCTCTTTATTCTGCTCGTCTGTTACCTTTTGCTCTACAACCTCTTGCATACTTTTTTCTACTCCTTCGCTTTCTTGCCTTCAAGCAGCGTTTGAATCAGGATGAGCGCCACCCCAATGCAAAGCGCGGAATCAGCGACATTAAACACCGGAAAGTTGTAAGAAAAAATATACGTGTGGATAAAATCCACTACCTCTTTCCGCCATACACGATCGATGAAATTTCCGATTGCTCCGCCTAAAATGAGCGCCAGCGCCAATCCTAAAAACTTGTCCCGCTTCCCGTACTTTTGTATATAATAGATAACCCCAATTACAAAAACGACTGTGATGATATAGAAGAACCACATTTGATTTTGTAACATTCCCCATGCAGCTCCACGATTTCGGTGAGACGTTATGTACAGCACATTATCAATGATCGGAATGCTCTCACCCAGCTCCATATTTTTTACGATGAGCCATTTTGTGAACTGATCGATTGCTAGTACAACTAGCGCCATTAAATAATATATCATTCTTCTTTCCCCCGCCATGACAGTATACTTCAAAAGTGTAGCATACGTCTAAGCATTTCACAATGAATGGCTTCATCCGGGGAATAAAATGTAACACAACGTATATAATAACAATGTCATTTTTCCCTATACTGTTTTTAAGCGTTCATATAAAAGTTCATTAGCTGTTCGTGCTGTGGGCATAATCCGGAGCTGCTCTAGCGGCAGAAGCTTTCCTGTTTCCTCACAAACACCATACATTCCTATTTCCATTTTCAATAAAGCCCGCTCTACGTCCTTTAAATCCTCTTGAATATGGTGCAGCAGTGTTTTTCGTTTCGCTTCCTCTTCAGACATTACTAGGCCATATTCCTCGCTTGTTTCCATCCTGTATAAACGGTTTTGTTCCTGTTTTAGCCGTGCCTTTAACTCGCGTTTCATCAACTCAAGCTCATACTTAATTTCAAAGTATGTTGCAATATTCACGCTGTCATCCCTCCATCACCGTTTAACGTAGCTTTAGTTTGTCCGAAAAGTCCGCTCTTACAAGGTACAAGTTTTTCCTATAAGGTACAAAAAGGGATTAACCCATACGCAGATGAGTTAATCCCCTTTTTTTACTTCACATAGTTTTCTTTGACAACAGTCGCACAGCGCAGACATAGAGTCGGATGCTCGTTGTCTTGGCCTACTTCCGTAGAAACAGTCCAGCAGCGTTCACACGTTTCGCCTTCTGCCTGCTTTACAATAACAGCAGTGTGCTCGTATTTATGTGCTTCAGCTGGTGCTTCCTCAATTGTTCCCGCAACCTGGAATCCAGATACGATAAACAACTGCTTCACATCCTCTTGAATCGATGCGAGCAACGCATGCATTTCCTTTGTTGGATACAAGGTGATGCTTGCGTTTAGTGATTTACCAATAATTTTTGCGTTACGCGCCTCCTCAAGCGCCTTTAACACATCATCGCGTAAACTTAAAAACGCATCCCACTTGCTTTGCAGTCCTTCAGCATTTGCCACTTCCACCGCTTCCGGCATATCCGTGAGCTGGACGCTTTCCTCGCTTACCTCAGGCACATACTCCCATACTTCATCAGCAGTATGCGGTAAAACAGGGGAAACGAGCTTCGTTAATGCCACAAGCACCTCGTATAATACCGTTTGGATCGCACGACGATCGCTATTATCAGTGCCCTCGATATATAAAATATCTTTAGCAAAATCTAGATAAAACGCACTTAAATCAATCGTACAGAAATTATGAAGCGCGTGATACATTCCTGCGAAATCGTATGTTTCGTACGCACCTTTTACTTTATTGATTAGGTTGTTGAGCTTCACAAGCATATAGCGATCCACTTCACGAAGCTGCTCAACGCTTACTGCGTGCTGACTTGGCTTGAAATCAAATAGATTTCCAAGCAAGAAACGGAACGTATTACGGATTTTGCGGTATACTTCTGCAACCTGCTTTAAGATATCATTAGAAATACGTACGTCGGATTGATAATCAACGGACGCAACCCATAAACGAAGAATATCCCCGCCCAATTGATCCATAATCTTTTGCGGAACTACGACGTTTCCAATGGATTTACTCATTTTGCGGCCTTCTCCGTCTAAGACAAAACCATGACTCAATACACCTTTATACGGTGCTTTTCCTGTTACTGCCACTGCAGTTGACAAGGAGGAGTTAAACCAGCCGCGATATTGGTCAGAGCCCTCTAAATACAAGTCTGCTGGACGCTGCAGATCATCACGCTCTTCTAGTACAGCCTGATGAGAAGAACCGGAGTCAAACCAAACATCCATAATATCCGTTTCTTTACGGAAGCGGCCGTTCGGGCTGCCTGGATGTGTAAAGCCTTCTGGAAGCAAATCTTTTGCTTCGCGCTGGAACCATACGTTTGAACCATGATCACGGAAAAGAGCAGCTACATGTTGAATTGTCTCATCTGTAATGATAGCTTCGTCATTTTCTGCATAAAATACCGGAATTGGAACACCCCATGCACGTTGACGGGAAATACACCAATCACCGCGATCACGCACCATATTATACAGGCGTGTTTCTCCCCATGCCGGTACCCATTTTGTTTCCTCTACAGCCTGCAGCAATTCACCGCGGAACGCAGCAATAGACGCAAACCACTGTGCCGTCGCCCGGAAAATGATTGGCTTTTTCGTTCTCCAATCATGCGGATAGGAGTGTGTAATAAAGCTTAGCTTCAGTAACGCTCCCACCTCTTCCAGCTTTTGGCCGATTGGTTTATTTGCCTCTTCATAAAACAGCCCTTCAAAGCCTGGCGCATCCTTAGTCATGCAGCCTTTGTCATCAACCGGACATAGCACATCCAGACCATATTTTTGACCAACAATAAAGTCATCTTCCCCGTGGCCCGGCGCCGTGTGTACGCAGCCCGTACCCGCATCTGTTGTAACATGCTCCCCAAGCATAATGAGGGAATCACGGCCATACAGCGGATGCTTCGCTACAATATACTCCATTTCGCTTCCCTTTAATGTTCTAACAACCTCAGGGTTTTCCCAACCGATTGTATTTGCCACAGACTCTAGTAGCGCCGAAGCAATAATATATTTCGCACCGCCAGCTTTCACTACGCTATAGTCTAACTCCGGATGGATGGAAATACCAAGGTTCGCCGGAATGGTCCATGGCGTTGTCGTCCAAATGACAAACTTCTCATCGCCCTCTAGCACGCCTTTTCCATCCTTCACATCAAATGCTACGTAAATGGAAGGAGATTTTTTATCCTTATACTCAATTTCAGCTTCAGCTAGTGCTGATTCGCTTGTCGGAGACCAGTATACTGGCTTTAAGCCCTTATAAATATAGCCCTTTTTCGCCATATCACCGAATACTTTAATCTGCTGCGCTTCATATTCCGGCTTTAATGTGATGTACGGATTCCACCAGTCACCGCGAACACCTAGGCGAAGGAACTGCTGGCGCTGACGATCGACTTGCTCATACGCATATTCTTCACAGAGCTTACGGAACTCGGCAATTGTCATTTCCTTGCGCTTTACGCCTTTATTCGTTAACGCCTGCTCAATCGGAAGTCCATGCGTATCCCAGCCTGGAACATACGGTGCGTTATAGCCGCTCATTGATTTATAGCGAACGATAAAATCCTTTAACACCTTGTTTAATGCGTGACCCATATGGATGTCACCATTTGCATACGGCGGTCCATCATGCAGTACAAATAGCGGACGATCCTTCGTACGCTCTTGCACCTTTTCGTAAATGTTCATATCAGCCCATTTCGCCTGGACATCCGGCTCGCGCTTCGGCAAATTGCCGCGCATCGGAAAATCTGTTTGCGGCATTAATAATGTGTCTTTATACTCCATAGTAATCCTCCTAATATTTTAGAAATAGGCACAAAAAAAAGACCTCCTCATCCCCAAAAAGGGACGAGAAGGTCTCCCGCGGTACCACCCTTATAAATACAGACGTATGCCTGTATCCACTTCATATTCGTAACGCGAATGCACGCCTGCGCTTACTGATTGGTTCAGCGCGGAACTCCAGGGTGATATTCCTTTTTTCTCCTTAACCGGGCTCTCACCTTCCCCAGTTCGCTATGTAAGGATGTAAAAAAGTACTTGTCCCTATCTCCGTATTTATCGATACTATTTGTTATTGAATTATATGTAATTCTCGTGAAAACGTCAAGCTTACAAGGATGCTTCTTCACGCTTTAACAATTGAGATTCCTCAAGCTCCATCAGCTGATCCCAATCATCATTGCTAAGCATATCGAGCTGCGCTTCTAACAGCATGCGAAAACGTGTGCGAAACACCTTCGATTGCTTTTTCAATTCCTCAATATCAAAAGAAACCTTTCTTGACTTGACAAGCGCTTCATTAATAATGCGATCCGCATTTTTTTCCGCCTCGCGAATGATAAGCTTTGCCTCTTTTTGTGCATTCCGCTTGACCTCTTCCGCCGCTTCCTGCGCAATTAAAATGGATTTATTTAGCGTGTCTTCAATGGAGGAGAAATGATGAATACGTTGCTCCAAATCTGCCGCCTTTTCCTCTAACATTTTTTTCTCGCGGAGAACCAGCTCGTAGTCCTTAATAACCTGGTCTAAAAATTCGTTTACTTCATCCTCATCATAACCGCGAAAGCCGCGGCCAAATTCTTTGTTATGAATATCTAACGGTGTTAAAGGCACCTATGCCACCTCCAAGTAGTCATCTAAAAATACAGTTTGATATATGTGTTCGACAAAACAAAAGTGTTTCCTTCCCGCAGCCCGCTTATTTTCGCAGTCCGTATAAGATTCTCCATTTATCGCGTTTTGATTTTCCGTCTACCGACAACAGCTTCCCCCGCCCGTATCCCCGGACAGAAAAGGCATCTCCTGCATAGCACTCATATGAGGGCTGCTCTACAACCTTCCAATTCACCTTGACAAGGCCGTTTTTAATGAGCGGAGAAACTTTCTGTCTGGACAGATTAAATATTTCAGCAATTAGAACATCTAGACGCATGGAAGATACAGTACCTGATTTCTCCAGCCATTCCTCCTGCTGATGTAAAATATTCTCTGACGAAACGAGTGATAACGAAATAGCCGCCTTCCCGACAGCTTGTAAATTCAGGCGAATATACTCTGTCACCTCTTGCGCTACGGCCAGTTGAATCCGTTCCTGCTGCAAAACAATATCGCCGTACTTCCCCCGCTTCATACCAAGGGACATAAGTGCCCCGAGTACTTGTCGATGCTCAATCGTATGGAATTTAGATGCATATGAAATTTCAAGCGTTTCCACTTGAAATTCCTGGGGGTCAGGCTGGATATAGGACGGATAAATAAGCGCTCTCTTTCGTTCGGCTTGTTCAAACGCACCAAAGAATTGCACAGCGGCATCTGATTGACTGCCAATGATAACAGACAGAATTTGCTGCTCACGCGGATCAAGAAAATCCGTCAATTTCATTTTATGATACTGCTCAGCCGCCTCTTTCCACTCCAATGCTTGATCAACAAGGACGGCCTCTTCAGCGCGAAAATGATTATAAATGCTCATAGTATTCTCCCAATTACAAGATCATCTCTACTAAACGAGCCAAACCAATTTTCGCAAAGCGTAAAATAAGGATGGCTACAATTGGTGAAATATCAATCATGCCAAGCGGTGGAATGAAGCGGCGAAACGGCTCTAAATACGGATCGCAAATGCGAGCCAAAAAGTGTCCAAAACTTGAGTCTCGTGCACCCGGCAGCCAAGAAAGTAAAATATATACGATTAAAGCGTAGTAATAGATATCAAATAGTAAAAACAAAGCATTCAACACAACGCTCATGATGCTTACCACCTTTTATTGTTGGATTCTTCTGACTCACCGAGCAATTCGGAAATTGATCCAAGAATATCTACATTGTCCGGTGTACATAAAAAGGTTCTCACACCCAATTTTTGAATATCACCGCCGATTGCGTACACTGTACCGCTCATAAAGTCCACCATCCGAAGCGCCTGATCCGTCGGCATACGCTGCAGATTCATCACAACGGCACGGCGTCCTTTTAAATGGTCGGCGATAGCCTGTGCCTCAGCATAAGTGCGCGGCTCAAGCAGTACTACCTTAGCACCCTGCTTCGCCTTCTCAATACTTACTACATTTTGTTTTTGCGGCGCTTTTGGCAGCTGGATATCTTCGTCCATAGATCGCTCTCTCTCTCCCTCATACAAAATCCGTGCTTCTTGTTCCTCCGGTGTGTCAAAGAAGAAATCTTTGACCTTTGTCCAACTCATAACTTTTCCCCCTTTATCCTACTAAAATTGTTCCTAAGCGGATATATGTCGCTCCCTCTTCTACTGCGATGGCATAATCATTAGACATACCCATTGATAATTCTCTGCAAGGGGCATGCGGCATATCTAACGCTTGTACATCTTGCTGCAGCTTCTTGAGCATTTGGAAGCATGTTCGGATTTCTTCTTCATCACTAGTATGAGGAGCCATTGTCATCAGCCCTACAACATGTATGCGATCAAAAGAGGCAAGTTCCTGAATAAATGGCAGCAGCTCATTTGGCTCAAGCCCCTGCTTTGTTTCTTCATTCGATGTTTTCACCTGTACGAAGCAAGAGATGCGGTGCTCAGCCCGCTTTTGGATCTCCTGTGCAAGCGAGATACGATCAAGCGAATGCAAATAATGAATTTGATTGATTATATCCTTTACCTTTCGCGTTTGAAGGGATCCGATGAAGTGCCAAACGGCATCCGCTCCAATCACTTCATATTTCGGCAAAAATCCTTCATTTCGATTTTCGCCAAGATGCTCAATCCCGCTTGCAAGCACCTCCCTTGTTTTCTCAATTCCTACTGTTTTTGTTACCGCTACAACGGTTACATCCTCTATAGAGCGACCTGACCGTTTGCAGGCCTCTTCAATATTCTGTTTGACACGCATGTAATTCTCTTGTACTGTCAACTGCCTAAACCTCCTTAAACCCAATAAAACTAAGCATACGGCCTGTTTTCCCCTGATCGCGGCGATGCGAGAAAAAGAGTGCCTCCTCGCAGCTCGTACAAAACGAAGAAACAGCAATATTCTTCTCCTTGAGTCCTTCCTGCAAGAAAATCAGACGGTTGATTTCTTTTAAATCCAGCGCATATTGCCCCTTTGAAATCATCCGATGCGGAACAGCTCCTTGCAGCTGCAGCTTCATTTCTTCAAGCACACGGTCATCAACAACATAGCAGCATCCGCCAATCGACGGACCGATAGCCGCAAGCACGTCAGAAGGGGAAACCCCTTCATCCTGCTGCCATTTCCGAAGCATTTCACGTGCAATTCCCTTTGCAGTTCCCTTCCATCCCGCATGCGCCAGACCTATCAACTGATGCTTTGGTGCATAAAAGTAGAGAGGGACGCAATCCGCGTAACAGGATGTAAGAAAAACGCCGGATTCCTTTGTATATATGCCATCTGTACCCGGCACACCGTCCGCGTAGGAATATACGCCTTTTCCGCGCTCAGCATCGCCAACTCTTTCCACCTTGTTGTCATGCACTTGCTCGGAGCAAATCCACGTATGTAATGGGAAATGCAGGCGGGAAGCAAGGATGCGCCGATTCTCATGCACCGCAGCTTCCTCATCTCCCACATGCAGCCCTAGATTCAGGGAGGAGAAGTATCCATTGCTTACACCGCCCTCACGCGTTGTAAACCCGGCTATTACATCTTCCCATCCAGCTAGATGCAGCATTTCTTCTCTGTATTGAAACGGCTCTTGGTTCATCAATATTCGCACAGGAGACCCTTACCTCAAAATCTGTGAAGGGCGTAGCCCAATAAGCAAGCGGGGGAGGAATATTCGTTGGCCTTCGCCAACACTTCTCCTGCACTTCCTCCTTTTCTTATCATAATCGTCTTATCTAAGTAGCGTAAAGCTAACACATCTTACTGGCATAAAATTTATGGTACTTGTTGTCTATTTTACCATACTTTTATTTTTCCATAAGGATAACATAAAAAAAAAGAACAATTTGTAATAAATTTCATGAAAGTGTCGTTGTTTGTATTGGGCTTGGCGATGACTCGCTGTTAGAAGCGCGCACCAAAATAACATCCTCCCCAATTTTCACAATATGCTTCCACGGTACAACAATTTCTTCACCTTTTCCAAACAAGCCAAGACCTCTTCCTGGCTTTGCAATAATTACCGCTTGAATCTTCCCTGTATGAAGGTCGATGTCAATATCCCCAATATTCCCCAGCTTCCTTCCATCTGATACATTCACAACATCTTTTAGCTGAAACTCCGATATACGAATCATGGGCATCCTCTCCTTTTATATTTAATATATGATGAGAAAGAAGCAGGTAGAAGGTGAAGAAAGATAGAGAATGTGTTCTTTGTCAAAAAGTAAGAAGAGCCCGCCAAATTGGCGGGCTCTTATCCTTGAATCGTCTTATTCATTTGTTTAATAGCACTTTTCTCCAAACGAGAGACTTGCGCCTGCGATATTCCAATTTCCTCAGCGACCTCCATTTGTGTTTTCCCTTGGAAAAATCGCTTGCGAATAATCATTTTCTCTCGATCGTTCAGCCTCTTCATTCCCTCTTTTAAAGCAAGCTCCTCTACCCATTGCTCATCACGCTGCCTGTCATCGCTAAGCTGGTCCATCACAAAAATAGGATCGCCACCATCATTGTAGATAGGCTCAAATAATGAAACAGGATCTTGAATAGCATCTAGAGCAAACACAATTTCTTCATGCGTTACACCAAGCACCTCAGCAATATCCATCGCAGTCGGCTCTTTGGAGTTTTCTGCCATGAGCTTTTCTCTTACCTGCAGCGCTTTATAGGCGATGTCTCTCAGCGAACGCGACACGCGAATCGGGTTGTTATCGCGTAAATATCTTCGGATTTCTCCGATAATCATCGGTACAGCATACGTTGAAAATTTAACGTTTTGACTCAAGTCAAAGTTATCAATCGACTTCATGAGTCCAATGCATCCGACTTGGAACAGATCGTCAACAAACTCTCCTCTGTTGTTAAATCGCTGAATGACACTGAGGACAAGCCGCAAGTTGCCGTTGACCAATTTTTCTCTCGCGCTGTTATCTCCGCCTTGCATTTCTTGAAACAGCCTTCGCATTTCATCGTTTTTCAGTACTGGAAGTTTAGATGTGTCTACACCGCAAATTTCTACTTTGTTTCGTGTCACTGTCTTTCCCTCCTACTGGGAGTTGCTGTACAGTGTAAAGTATCTCCTTAGGAGGGAATTTTATGCACAAGCTATACTAGACCATTTTATTGAATTCCTTGCGAAGGCGTTTAATAATGCGCTTTTCCAAGCGAGAAATATACGATTGTGAGATGCCAAGCATATCGGCAACATCCTTTTGTGTTTTTTCTTCACTGCCATCTAGGCCAAAGCGAAGCTCCATAATTTGCTTTTCTCTGTCATTGAGCTGATGCAATGCCTTTAGAAGCAAATGCCGATTCACATTGGCTTCTAAGTCCTTTGTAATAATATCATCCTCTGTACCAAGTACATCGGATAACAGCAGCTCATTACCGTCCCAATCAATATTTAACGGCTCATCAAACGACACCTCGGAACGATTTTTGTTATTTCGTCTTAAATGCATTAAAATTTCATTTTCAATACAGCGTGAAGCATACGTGGCGAGCTTAATCTTTTTCTCGGGATTAAAGGTATTGACCGCTTTGATCAGCCCAATCGTGCCGATACTAATTAAATCCTCAATGTTAATACCTGTATTTTCAAACTTTCTCGCTATGTACACAACGAGACGCAAATTTCTTTCAATCAGCAGCGCACGGGCAGTTTCATCACCTTTTGGCAGCTTCTCAAGAAGCATTTCTTCCTCTTCTTTTGTTAAAGGAGGTGGCAGCGCTTCACTTCCGCCGATATAGTAAATTTCATCGGTCTTAATTCCAAGTTTTCTTAATACTTTATACAAGAGATATGTCAGTTTCAGCCTAATACTCGCCATATTTCCTCCTCCTAATCATCGTATTACGCAGACACAATGTCAGCAGATACAAACATTTTCGGATGCAAAATACATGAATATTCGTGGTCGGATGAAAGCTTCGTATCAGATAAACCGATGAGAATACGCGTAACGCGAAGAAGTTCGTTCCCCTTATAAATGCGAACTTCATCCGGCTTCACAGCGAGCAAAAAGCCATGATTTTGCCCGACAACACGGTACGGTACAATGCGAAGACGCGTTGCCCACTCTGGTTCTTTCTCATTCCACTCAGGCAGCGCCTGTTTAAGCTGAGCCTGCTGAAGGAGCCAATCTGGAAACAGCTCTGTGGCACAAGCAGCTTCTAGAATCATAACTGGTGTTTTTGTGAGAGGATCGTATAGCTGGTTACCGCTGTCAATCAACCCGCTAAGCTGTAGAGCTGCTCCATTTATGGCAATCTCTACTTTGACAATTTGGTCATAGCGAATTTCTGTCACTTCAATCTCGCTGATTCTCTTTTTGGAGAAGTAATACATAAGAGGAAACCCAAATACAACTAGTGTCCAACTAATAGGATCACCAAACGAAAGACTTCTTGCAGATATAACTCCTCCCATTAGCTGATTGCTTTGCATAAAAAAATGCACTCCGATAAGCCCACCGCCGACCATAAATGTAACAAAATAAAACATGAGCAGCGTTTGTACAAAGGTGCGAATCTTCGTGAATCCAAAAGTTGCATATACAATAAGTACAGAATACAACAGCTTCATCAGCGGCTGCGTCATCGTAGCTGCATAAGGAGTAAAAGCAAAGATAACAATCGTAGAAGCAATACATGCTCCAAGCAGCAAACGCCGCTTTTTCACACGTTTCTTCAGCACAACTGCGGTTAACATGAGCAGAAGACAATCAATGCAAAAATTTAAAAGCCATATTGCATCTGCATAGACAACCAAGTACTCACCTCTTTTTGGTCGGTTGAGACTAGTATAGAACAAATAGAATGGAAAAGTCTGTCAATTCATCGTGTGATTTTTTTGTTATTTTGCAAGTTCTGCCCGTAATCTGTCAGTCATAAAGAAAACTCGCCGACTGGCGAGCCCTACTTATACTTTTTCCCTAAAATTTCTCACTACGTCGAATTGTCTTTCAGCTAGAAATTTATACTTTCTTAAAGTATTAAAAAAGCTCTAGCCCTCTGCGGCCAAATACGTTTCACATCAAACGCATAGCTTTCGTGAAGTCCATATATGTTCTTCCTAACATTGCTCACTTAAAGCGTAAAGGCAAAGGGATTTGTTCCCTTTGCCTTTTTGCCTGCTTCTATCGTCCATATTCACTTTTCTTTATCGTCTGCGACGATTTCGTAAAAACGCTGGAATATCTAAATCCTCTACCTGTGGATTACGAGGAATGTCGTTATAAACAGGTTCCTCACGCTTCACTTCCCGCATCGGTTTGACTGGTTGCTGTGGCGGCTGTGGAGCTGCTGGCTGCTGCTGATGCTGAGCCACTCCGCTAACAGCTGGACGAGCCGATGGTTTCGCTGGCGGTATTTGTAGTGAAATGGAGTCATCAAAGCCGGTCGCAATAACAGTAACAACAATTTCATCCTTTAAGTTCTCGTTAATAACAGAACCAAAAATCATATTTACTTCTAAATCGGACGCAGATGCAACGATATCGGCTGCCTCCTGCACTTCGTATAAGCTTAAGTTCGTTCCGCCTGTAATGTTCATTAACACACCTTGTGCGCCGTCAATAGACGTCTCAAGGAGCGGACTTGAAATCGCACGCTTTGCTGCCTCTGCTGCACGGCTTTCTCCTGTCCCAACACCAATCCCCATGAGAGCGGAGCCTTTGTTGGACATAATTGTTTTCACGTCTGCAAAATCCAGGTTAATAAGTCCAGGTACTGCAATTAAGTCAGAGATACCTTGTACCCCTTGACGAAGTACGTTATCCGCTTCGCGGAACGCTTCAAGCATCGGCGTGTTCTTATCAACGATTTCAAGCAAACGGTCATTCGGAATCACGATAAGTGTATCAACATTTTCCTTTAAAGCCGCGATTCCAGCAGCAGCTTGTGTTGCACGCTTGCGACCTTCAAAGGTAAATGGGCGCGTCACAACACCTACTGTTAGCGCACCAAGCTCCTTTGCCACTTGCGCAATGACGGGAGCAGCACCTGTACCAGTTCCGCCGCCCATTCCTGCTGTTACGAATACCATGTCCGCTCCGCGCAGCGCCTCTTGAATTTGTTCTTTGCTTTCCTCAGCAGCTTTCTTTCCTACCTCTGGATTCGCTCCAGCACCTAGTCCTCTTGTAAGCTTTCCGCCAATTTGCATTCTAATTTCTGCTTTTGATAAATTAAGGGCCTGGGCATCTGTATTAACAGCGATAAAATCAACGCCTTGTACACCGTGCTCAATCATACGGTTTACAGCGTTATTTCCGCCGCCTCCAACACCGATTACTTTTATATTGGCCATTGATTCTTGCGTAGTATCAAACTCTAACATGTAAAATCCCCCTAGAACCTCATTTTTCTTTCCATGTCTAATCCCATAAATAGCGGAATACTTTTTTCACCTTAGACATAACACGTTCTTCTTCCCGTGGCTGTTGCTTTAGAGCTTGCTGCTGCACGGGTGCAGGAGGACGACGATCATATTCCGTCTGCTCCTGCTGTGGCATTTTTCCTTTTAGCTTCGATTTTTGGTAGGCGTACTTGATTAACCCTACCCCGGTTGTATATTGAGGTTCACGAACTCCAATATAATCAGGTGTGGCAATTCGAACGTTATGCTGCAAGATATCCTGGGCAAGCTCTAACACGCCTGACATCGAAACAACACCGCCCGTTAGCACATATCCGCTAGGAAGTGACTTAAAGCCAAGCTTACGCAGCTCCTGCTGAACAAATAAAAGAATTTCCTCTAGTCTCGCTTCAATAACATCCGCTAAATCAGCCTGAGCGAACTGCTCTGTCTGATCGCTTCCCATCACGGATACTGCAAACATGTCGTCTTCCGATGCTGTATGATAATAGGCATGACCATGCTTATGCTTTATTCTTTCTGCATGCTCCGTAGATGTTTTTAAGCCAATTGCAATATCTTTGGTAATATGATCCCCACCGATTGGCAAAACGCTAGTCGCCTTTAGCTCACCATCTTGAAATACAGCCAAAGTCGTAGAACCGCCACCAATGTCAACCAATGCTACCCCCATATTTCTTTCGTCCTTAGAAAGAGCAAGACTCGCTGCTGCGAGCGGCTGTAAACCAATATCCACAACTTCCAGCCCCGCTCTTTCTACACAACGAAGCAAGTTATGTAGCAACGTCTTCGAACCAGTAATTAATAGTCCATCCATTTCCAGGCGCACACCAATCATCCCTCTAGGATCTTTGATCTCATCTAGCCCGTCCACAGTGAATTGCTGCGGCACAATATCCAGAATTTCTCTCTCGGGTGCAATTGCAACGACTTGTGCGGCATCTAGTACACGCAATACATCTTCGCTTCCAATTTCACGGTTTTCATTTGAAACAGCCACCACTCCGTGACAAGGAAGAAGCTGTACTTGATTTGCACTAATTCCGACAACAACACGGTCAATATGCATCCCTACCATTCGTTCTGCTTGTTCAACCGCTTTTTTAATCGACTGTACAGTTTCATCTATGTCCACAATGGAGCCTTTCTTTAAACCGTTCGATTTTCCATTTCCAACACCAATAATGTTTAAAGCATCATGGGACATTTCCCCGATAATGACTTTAACATTGGATGTACCGATGTCAAGACTTACGTATATTTCGTTGCTGTTCATACCCTGGCACCTCCTTTTTTATATTTATACCATAAACATGCATCTATCGAACAACAGACGGAGCACTTATATTTATAAGAAAAATATTCAACGCATACGTACGTTTCCCTTTTTTTACAAGGACATTTTTCTTATTTTTGTTTACTATCCGTTCTTTTAGTAAGGATCAGCCTTCGAATAACGGCGATATTTTGAAACAGTCTCACCCCAAAGGCAAAGATAGCCGCCAAGTATAAGTCTACACCAAGATGTACCCCGAGAAAAGCTAAACTTGCTGCTAAGATGATATTGAAAAAGAAACCGGTAAGAAAGACAGTTTCATCATACACCCCTTGTAAATTCGCCCGTATTCCTCCAAATAAAGTATCAAGTGCAGCAAGCACTGCAATCGATAAATAGTTAGAATATTGCTCTGGAATAGTAAGGTCTGAACTTAATCCAAGCGCAACGCCAATCAATAAACCTAAAACAGGGAGCCACATGCTACTTCCCCTCCTCTTCTGCTTTGATAGCCTCCATGTGCTCCGTGTCAATCTCTCCTTTATAACGCCCAATCGTAATCCCATCCTCAGGCTTTGACATGGTCAATTCAATATTATCAATTGCAAAATAATCAAACGCATTCGATACCTTCATTCGGTCATACAGCTCCCCTGCATCTTTGGCAATGACCTTCACTTCCAGTGGAAGAGGCGGCAGCGCAACCTGGTTAACGGTCACCTTTCCGTTCACATCCCTAATAGGCGTTGTAGCTACTATGCGCTGGTCATCAATTTGTACTGCCGTTGCACCGTATGTATTTAACTCATTTACGAGACGCTGCAGCAGCTGAGGTGATAGGGTCGGTACTTCCTCACCCTCACCAATATTGTCAAATAAGGGAGCAAGCTGGAAGGTAACACCGCTTCCTGTCACATCTGCTAATCCCGCCTTTTCCCGCAGCTCCTCTAGTGTGTTTTGCAGCGCATCTTCCTTGCTTCCAGCTCGCTTCGCCTCATAGCCCTCAAGCTGCCCCTCATACTTCCTAATTTCCTTTAATAGCTCGATTTGAACCTGTTGCTCTGCTTGTAAACTTTCCTTTAGCTGCCATTCATCCCGAGTGTCTGTAACCGTCGGATTTTGCAGCGATTTATACTGTACAGCAGCCATAACTCCAATAATTAACATGATGAGAGTAAAGCTCCATCTTTTTCGGCTCACTATTCTTCTCCTTCTTACCATTACTTTTTATAATATGGCTCTAGTACAAGATCCTGTTTTGTTTGAAGCTTCACAGAAACATTGTCGCTAAGAAGACGATCTACAACACCGCCGCGAATATCGAGCGCCTTTTGCAGCACGTCTGGATTGCCGATGGCTGTAATGACAAAAGGAGCAGGATGCTCCGTACCATCTACATTTATGACCGGTCCGACGCACGTCACATACGAATTGGTTGTCAGCCTTTGTCCATTAATGGCAATTGCCTCTGCGCCTGCAGCATATAATTCGTGAAGTACAGCCTGTATATGACCGTCGTGGACGAGGTAATTATTGACATTCTTATCAGTTAGTGCTTTTGAACTATCTGCAAGCGTCACTTCTAGGCCTTGTCCCTTCACCTTTACCTCTCCTATGTATGCACGCAACTGCTCTACCTCGCTTACTGCATTCGACAGATTGTTTTTCTGCTCCCCGAGCTTCTCTTCCTCTTTGCGCACGTTTCTCTGCAACTCAGCTACCTGACGCTGCAGGCTGGCATTTGTTTTCTCTTGATCAATCAATCTTTCACGCAGCTTATATTCCCGGTCCCACTCCCTGTCCGCTCTCTCGTACTGCTCCTTCTTTGCCGTTACCGAATAAGAATAGGCAATCATAAAGCCAAGAACTAGACAAACAAGTGAAAGCCATACATAACGATTTTTCTTTTTCATTGCGATTGCTCCTCTGTATTCAAACGTTCTGTGTATGCTCCCAGCTCGAGATTAATTCGTACCTTTTCACCTGGCTTCAGCGTTTTGATAATGAGTGGATATGGCGTCATTTTCTTAGAAAAACCATGAACAGTCGTACTCACTTCATAGCCTTCATTCATATAAAGCGTAAGGTGAAGCGGGTCAGCTGCCTTCGGGCTCAAATGTATTTCCGATATAGAACGAAATATGCTTGTTGGCAGCTTAGCAAGCTCAGAGGACATCTCTTGATAGGTTGTTTCCTCCTTAAACCCAAATAAAATGGGGGCTGCTACTGGAAGCGTTTGGTCTGGAAGTGCTGACAGCATCTTCCCGTTTTCTAAAAGCGGATACAGCTTGCCACTTTTATATACATAGCCGGTTGTCTTGTACTCCTTGATTGTAATCATAATCTTATTGGGCAGCACTTTTTCAATCTGCGCTGCTCGAATTTCTTTTCTTTCAGACAATCTCACTTCCGCTTCCTTTGGCTTTACGCGAAAATAACTTGTCTTATATGTAATCCCTGATAGCTTCATTACCTCTTCATCATTCATATAATGGCTTCCTTGCACATTGATATGAGCAATATTGCTAAGTGGAGATCGAAAGTACATCACAAACGACACTAACAGAAATAAAACTGCTACATATAAAATCAACCTGCGATTTGCCTTTGTTCGCTTTTGCCGTTGCTTCTTCAGCTTTGGTACGCGCTCCTCAAGTTGAATAATCTTTCCTTTTTTCATTTCGATCCCCCCTTTGTCCCTATGTAGCATAAAGAACGGCATGAAAGCGCATGCCGTTCTTTATCTTTCATTATATCATAAATGTTTCCATACAAAGTAGACAACTATTATCTACCAATAATCTCCACTTCTGTATGCATTTCAATGCCATATTGCTCCTGTATCACCTGTTTAATGTGTCGAATCAAACAAAGGACATCCTCTGCAGTAGCCGTGCCTGTGTTTACAATAAAATTCCCATGCATTTCTGAAATTTTGGCACCGCCAATTTGATAGCCTTTAAGTCCCGCTTTTTCTACGAGATTGCCAGCAAAGCTTGGCAGAGGATTACGGAAGATGCTTCCTGCACAAGGATGATTCCATGGCTGTGTATCACGGCGATAGTCTTTATTTTTTTGTATGACTGCAAATACTTCATCACGGTCGCCCTTTTGCAGTTCTAATTCCGCCTCAAGTACAATTCCTGGACGCTGCTTTTGCAAAACAGAGGTGCGATAGGAAAACGCAAGCTCTTCATTGGTAAGCCATTCTACTGTGCCATCCTCCAATATCACAAGCGCTCTTGTGATAATTTCGGACATATCAGACTTATGGGCGCCTGCGTTCATATAGACCGCACCCCCAACGCTTCCTGGAATTCCACCAGCAAATTCAAGCCCCGATAGGCCTTGACGGCTCAAAAGAGTCGCAAGCTTAACGAGTGAATAACCAGCCCCAACGCGTACCTTCGTTTCCTCGACATTCAAATGATCCAGTCCTTCACCAAGCTTAATGACAACACCTTCAATTCCTTTGTCAGACACGAGTAGATTAGAACCGCGACCGATTGCCGTCCACTTCACCTTTTGTTCCTTCACAATCTCCAGCGTCTTATGCACGCCTTCTATGCTGCTTGGAATCACCATAATATCAGCTGGTCCTCCAATTTTCATTGTTGTATGACGTGCCAGCAGCTCCTGCTCCAGCACCTTTCCAACATTTGCTTCCCTTAATTTCCTCGCCAATTGTTCCATGCTGCTCTCCCCCAATCCAATTCTCCGCTACTTATAGTAATATGCAGGACATTCACCTAACGTTATTTTCTTGTTATAGCCTATATTTATTTTTCGGGAAATATCGAGTTATTTTGATAAATTATCACATAACATCACGATATTGAGACATTAAGAAAAGCCCTGTTCGTGAACAGGGCGGCTTAGTATCGGGAGTGACGACTTATGTTTAATAATACTCCAACCGCTGCAAGCATAAGCGTCAAGCTTGAACCCCCGTAGCTTAAAAACGGAAGCGTAATACCGGTAACTGGAATCAGCCCAGTAACTACACCGATATTGATCATCACTTGAATTGCAATCATCGCTACAATGCCAACTGCTAAAAATGTCCCGTACAAATCCGGTGCCCCAAGTGCAACACGGATACCCCGCCACAATAAAAGACTAAACAATAATAACACAAACGAGCCACCGATAAAACCTAATTCTTCAGAAAGAATCGCAAAGATAAAATCTGTTTGCGGCTCCGGTAAGTAAAAAAACTTTTGCCTGCTTTGTCCGAGTCCAAGACCGAATAACCCTCCCGGACCAATGGCATACAATGATTGAATAATTTGAAAACCGCTTCCAAGCGGGTCAGACCAAGGATCTAAATAAGATGTAATACGTTTGATCCGATAAGGCGCTGATGCGATTAACGCAATAAAACCTGCTATTCCGACTCCACCAAGCATCATAAAATGCGCTACTCTTGCCCCCGCAGCGAAAATCATGACCACACATGTTCCAACCATCACCGTACCCGTACCGAGATCCGGCTGCAGCATAATCATTCCAAACGCTAAAAACACAATACCAAGCGACGGAGCAAGTCCTTTTTTAAAGGAGGTAATCGTTTTTTGCCGCTCTGATAAAAATTTGGATAAAAATACAATCATCGCAAATTTCATAAATTCAGACGGCTGAATCGAAAAAGCACCAACTCCAATCCAACTTCGGGCTCCTCCACGTACCAGTCCGATTCCAGGAATCAGCACGAGAATCAGGAACAAAAAACAAACAAGCAAAATGATTTTCGAATAATCACGCCAAATCCAATAATCAATCCTCATAATGATAAACATCGCTACAACACCAAGCCCGGCAAATAAAAGCTGCCGCTTCGCAAAAAAGAACGAGTCTTGAAACTTATACGACGCCCAGGCTGCGCTCGCGCTGTACACCATAATCATGCCGACGGTCAATAAGATGAGCGTAACCGCAACAATGATGAAATCGGGTGTTTTTTTCGCTGGCATTCGAACATCACCTCTTGGAAACAAGCTTAAGTCTTATTTAAAACGCCGGGGTCCTCCCGGCGTTTTAAACTACTTTATACTAACTTATGCACAGCTTGTATAAACATGTCTCCTCGATCTTCAAAAGTCTTAAACTGATCCCAGCTTGCGCACGCTGGCGAAAGCAAGATTACGTTTCCTTCCTCAGACAGTTCATAAGCCTGCTGCACTGCTTGTTCGACATTATCGACACGTTTGATATCTTTCATTCCCGCTTTCTCCGCTGTCTTGATTAGCTTCGGTGCAGTTTGTCCAAATGTGACGAGCGCTTTAACATGAGAAAAATATGGAATCAACTCATCAAATTCATTACCGCGATCTAATCCTCCAGCAAGCAAAATAACAGGCTGCGTAAACGCAGACAATGCTTTTTGCGTTGCCAAAATATTTGTCGCCTTCGAATCATTATAGAACTTCCGCCCATTTATTTCTGTGATATACTGCAAGCGATGCGCCACACCGGTAAATCTCTTTAAGACAGCTTCAATCGCTTCATTGGATACACCCATCAGCTTCGCAACGCTCATCGCTGCAAGGATATTTTCAAGGTTATGCTTTCCCGGAAGCACAATATCAGCAGTCTCAATTACCTTTTCACCTCGGAAATAAAGCGCATCGTTTTGCAAGCAAGCTCCATCTGGAAGCGCCTGTGTGGTCGAGAAATACACCTTTTGCCCATTGCTTTCTTTGGCTAACTCCATTACATCCTCATTGTCAGCATTCACAACGCTATAATCAGATGATGTTTGGTTTTTGAAAAGGTTTGCCTTTGCCAAGCCGTACTCACGCTTTGTACCATGATAATCAAGGTGAGCGTCAAATAAATTTAAAAGCACAGCGATTTTCGGATGGAAGGTTTCAATCCCCATCAGCTGAAAAGATGATAATTCTGTTACAATCACTTCGTCCGCCTTTGCTGTTTGTGCTACTTCACAAGCAACTGTGCCGATGTTTCCTGCAATCAACGGACGCTTATTGCCTTCTTGAAGCATTTCAAACGTCAGCGTAGTTGTAGTCGTTTTCCCGTTTGAACCGGTAATGCCGATAAACGGCGCCTCCGAAATCCGGTAGGCTAATTCCACCTCTGTAATAACAGGAATCCCCTTTTGCTGCGCAGCAGCCACCAATGGATTCGTATATGGAATCCCAGGATTTTTGACGACTATTGCAATATTTCTCTCAAGCAGTTCAAGAGGATGAGACCCACAGACAACCTCAATGCCTTGCCCGCTTAGACGCTGCGCCATCTCATTTTCCTCAAATGGTGTTTTGTCATTTACGATTACATTCGCTCCAAGCTGATGGAGCAAGATGGCAGCAGCATATCCGCTCTTTGCCATCCCTAGGACGAGCATATTTTTCCCTTGATAATCCGCTACATTTTTCAATTACATCCACACCTCAATATAAATTCCTAGCATTGCAAACAGCAAGCCGACTGACCAAAACGTCACAACGACGCGCCACTCCGACCAGCCGCTAAGCTCGTAATGATGATGAAGCGGGCTCATCTTAAATACGCGTTTTCCCGTTGTTTTAAATGAAATAACCTGAATAATAACAGAAAGTGTTTCAATCATGAAGATACCGCCGATAATTGCTAGCAGCAGCTCCAGCTTTGTTAAAATCGCAACTGCTGCTAATGCGCCGCCAAGCGCAAGCGAGCCGGTATCCCCCATAAATACCTTTGCTGGATGGGCATTAAACACCAAAAAGCCAAGAACAGCTCCGACAACAGCCACACAAAAAATTGCTGTTTCATACTGATGCTGGTTATAAGCTAAAATTGCATACGCCCCAAACGCAACCGCAGATGTTCCCGCTAACAGCCCATCTAAGCCATCCGTAAGATTGACCGCATTGGATGTACCGACAAGCAAAAAAACGATCAGAAGCAAATAGCCCCAACCCAAATCAAAGCTAAGATCCGTTCCTGGTATGCGAAGATCCGTTCCGAACGAATATTTTTGGTAAAACAGAAAAAATACAATAGCAATGATGAGCTGACCAACAAGCTTCTGTTTTGATGTTAATCCTAAATTTCGTTTCATGACCACTTTAATATAATCGTCTAAAAATCCGATTAAACCGTAGCCAAATGTAACAAATAGAAGCAAATAAGCTTCTGTATTTAATTCCCCAAATTTTGCAGCCATTAAAGCCGTCGTAATGATGACGGAAAGGAAAATGACAATTCCTCCCATCGTCGGCGTTCCTGATTTCTTCTGATGTGATTGTGGTCCTTCCTCACGAATGCTTTGTCCAAATTTTAACCGACGTAAAAACGGGATAAAAATAGGAGAAAGCGCGACTGCGATTAAAAATGCAACCGCAATTGTAATTAAAATTCCAAGTTCAAGCATAAATAGCCCCCCTTCTCTCTTGCTGTCAACTATCTTGTTGTGTGCTTGAACGGTGTTTCATTGCTTCCTTCGCAACAAGACGGTCATCAAAGTCAATGACTGTCGTACCAATAATTTGGTATGTTTCATGACCTTTTCCGGCAATTAAGACTACGTCTCCGCGCTTTGCAGCCGAAACAGCGCGCGTAATCGCCTCTTTTCTATCTGGTAGAATTTCGTATTGCTCACCAGTGACCCCTGCAGCCATCTCATCCAAAATCGCAAGCGGATCCTCACTGCGCGGATTATCAGAAGTAAAGATTGGGCAATCCGCATACTGCGCCGCAATACGCGCCATTTCCGGACGCTTTGTTCTATCTCTATCCCCCCCGCAGCCAACAACACAATACACCTTGCCCGTTGCGAACTGGCGAATGGTTTGCAATGCATTTTCTAGGCTGTCCGGCGTATGCGAGTAATCCACAATAACAGCAAAATCCTGGTCCCCATCTACAAGCTCAAATCGCCCAGATACACCTTGCATACGCTCAATGACACGCACTATTGTTTCTAACGGTACATTTGAAACAAGACAAGCTGCTGCTGCCGCTAACACATTGTAGACATTGAATTTTCCTGCAAGCTTCATTGTCACTCTAACGCTATCAAACGGAGTGACAAGCGTAAATGATGTTCCTGCTCCAGTCATTTCAATGTCAGTTGCGGAAATATCACTTTTCGTATCAATTCCATATGTAATGACCGTGGCCTGCGTGCTCATTATGTAATCCTTAGAAGCTTCATCATCGCTATTTAGAATAGCATATTTAACGCGATTATGCTGATAGCTATTGCCGAGCTGCGCAAACAAAAGACCCTTTGCCCGCTTATATTCGTCCATTGTTTTATGATAATCGAGATGATCCTGCGTTAAATTGGTGAACACAGCAACATCATACTCACAGCCGTGCACGCGGCCAAGATGGAGCGCATGGGAAGATACCTCCATAACAGCAGCTGTTACGTTACTGTCTAGCATGCGGCGAAACGTTTTTTGCAATGTTAGGGCATCAGGCGTTGTGTTTTTCACATCAAACGTTTCATCTCCAATTTTGATATTAATCGTGCCAATTAAGCCGGTCGTATGACCATGCTCGCGTAATATCTCATTTACAATATGAGATGTTGTTGTTTTTCCATTTGTACCTGTAATACCGATTAAATGCAAATGCTGCGTTGGCTGCCCATAAAAGAAATCTGCGAGCGCCGCTAAGACGCGCGCGCTGTCCTTCACAAGAACAACCGGAACGTCTACCTCCAGTGGACGCTCCGCTATAATAGCTGCCGCACCTGCTGCGGCAGCCTGTTTTGCAAAATCGTGCCCATCAACCGTAAATCCACTGATGCAAACAAATAAACTGCCGGCACTAACTTGCCGTGAGTCCATTTCAATGGATTCAATTTCTGGATTTTCCGCCGGCATGACAGAAAAATCATGCAAGCATGACATGAGTGTATGCAACTTCATTCTGCTGTACCTCTCTGCTTTCTATTTATTGTATCTGAAACGAAACGCGCTCATACGTAAACTAGCTTCCTAAATACAGGCGGATTTTCGTTCCCGCTTTTACCTTTACACCAGCACGCGGCTGCTGTTCAACTACCTTTTCTCCTTCACCCTGCACCTCAATTTCAAGATCCACCTGCTGCGTTTGCAAGTCCTTTTTCGTCATGCCGATTAGATTTGGCACTTCAACAGAAGGTGTCTCGAGCCATGTTAGCTCTTTATCTATGCCTCCCGTACGCGGCTGTACGCCTATAGCAGGCAATATATCACGCATCATGTTGCCAACAATTGGCGCCGCAACTACACCGCCAAATTGCACGGTTCCTTTTGGATTGTCGACAGCCACGTAAATGACAACCTGCGGATCATCAGCAGGCGCAAAGCCGATGAAGGAAACAATATAGTTATTTTCCATATAACGTCCATCTTTAACCTTTTGCGCCGTTCCTGTTTTACCGCCCACACGGTAACCCTCAACGTACGCCCCCTTACCAGAGCCCTTTGCAACTACATTCTCAAGCGCACGCCGTACCTCTGCTGATGTTTCCTTCGAAATAACTTGCCTTTTTGCAACTGGTGTTTTCCGGCTAACAACCTGCCCCGTTTCTGGATCAATAAATTCCTTGGCAATGTATGGCTGATACAACGTGCCACCGTTTACAGCCGCGGCGACAGCTGTAACCTGCTGAATCGGTGTTACAGAAACTCCTTGCCCGAATGCTGTTGTCGCTTGCTCCACAGGGCCAATTTTTGCAGGATTAAAGAGAATCCCTTTTCCTTCTCCCTGCAAATCAATACCTGTTTTTTGGCCAAAACCAAAGTCATAGATGTATTGAAACAGTTTTTCCTTGCCAAGCCGTTCCCCCAGTTCGACAAATCCAGGGTTACATGAATTTTGGACAACCTCCAGAAACGTCTGATCACCATGACCCCCGCGTTTCCAGCAGCGGAGATTCGCCCCGTCAACCTCGGCTGCCCCGTCATCAAAAAAGTGGTCCTTATCTAAATCAACCTTTTTTTCGTTTAAAGCTGCGGCTAGCGTAATAATTTTAAAGGTGGAACCGGGCTCGTACGTACTCCAAACAGGCAAATTCCGGTTATATACCTCAGGAGCGACCTCTTTATAATTAGATGGATCAAAATTCGGGCGGCTTGCCATCGCCAAAATCTCGCCATTTTTCGGATTCATCGCAATTGCAACAATACCATCGGCACTGTATGTGGCTTGCGCGATATCCAACTCACGCTCTACAATCGTTTGAACGCGGGTATCAATCGTCAGCTTTAAGTCTAGTCCGCTTTCCGGCTGCTTATAATCATCTCCGATGTTTTCAAGCTTTTGCCCCTTTGCATCTGCATAAAAACGAACATACCCTTTCTCACCGCTCAATTCCGCATCATACGTAAGCTCTAAACCCAATAAACCTTGATTGTCAATGCCAGCAAATCCAAGTACATGTGATAAATAGCTGCCAAACGGATAATACCGGATGGAGTCCTCAGCAATATACACCCCTTTTAAGCCAAGGGCACGCACTTCCTTTGCCTTCTCATGAGAAATCTTTTGTCCTTCCGGTCTTAGCTGTTCAATGCTTACCTTTTTTGTCAAATGCTTATAAATGTCTTCCCTTGATGCATCCAATACAGCTGCCAGCTTTTCAGCCGTTGCCGCTGGATTTTCAATTTGCCTTGGCACAACAAAAATCGAGGGAGCACTTTTATTCGTCGCAAGCTCTACACCATTCCTGTCCAAAATCCGGCCGCGCTCCGGTTCAAATTTAATATTCCGGCTCCAAGAATCCTTGGCACGCTCCGTTAGCATATTTCCAAGAGCAAACTGTACATAGCCAAGACGTACATCAACCACCAAAAAAATGAGCAGCCCGCATACTAACACAAATATAAGTCGTTTCCGTACTGTTACATTTGATACGCGCATATTGAAAGAACCTCCCTGCACTTTGGCTCGTTTCAATATATGCTTGTACCTTTTTGATTAGAACACAGCACCTTACAACCGTCAAGAGCTGCTCCTTTCTCTACTGTGCTCCCTCATCTGGAGGCACCAGCTTCACCTCTAGCAGGTCGCCTTTTTTCACAGCAATTCCTTCTCCAATGCTTTGCTCTGTTACATATCCTTTTCCGGATGTTTTTAGCTCAAGGCCAAGTACATTGGCGAGATTCATCACATCACGAAGCGACCAGCCAATTAGGTTCGGCATTTTATTGTTCGTGCCAGCAAGCAATATACGCTCGCCTTTTAACACCTTATCTCCCGCTTGCGGCGATTGCTTCACAATAGAGCCTTCTCCTAACACAATCGGACGCAGCCCCTTGCTTTCAATCTTCTCTTTTGCATCTGAAAGCGCCTCTCCAGTCAAAGCCGGAACAGCGATGCTTTCTTTTGCAGCCAGCTTACTTGTATCTTTTACAACAGAAGGCTTTACCTTTAAATATTGCAAGCTGTTTTTAGTTACGGACTTAAATATATCAGCAAGCGGCGTAGCTCCTGTTTCCGCATCCTTTAGATGCGGCTGCTTCACAGCCACATATACAAGCAGCTGCGGATCGTCCGCTGGCGCCATCCCTAGAAAAGAGAAAATATAATTTTCTCGGCCCGACATATATCTGCCGTCAGGACCTGGAATTTGCGCCGTTCCCGTTTTCCCCGCAACGGAGTACCCATCAATTTTATAAGCACCACCTGTTCCTGTCGGAGCTGTAACGACCGTTTCAAGTAATTGCCGCACCTTTTTTGCTGTATCCTCCGTAATCGGCTCCCCAACCTCCTGAGGTCTATGCTGCTCCGCAACTTTACCAGTTTCGCTGTCAACAATACGGTCGATCACATACGGCTTCATCATTTTCCCATTATTCGCGATTGCAGTCGCCGCTTGGATTTGTTGAATTGGCGTTACTGTAGAGCCTTGCCCGAATGCTGTTGTAACCTTTTGGATTTGCTTATCAAATAAAATGGTATTTCCGCTTTCACCAGGCAAATCAATACCGGTTTTTTCGTCGAGACCAAATCTGTGAATATATTGACGAAGCCGATCAAAGCCAAGCTGCTTTTCTGCTATAATGGCAAATGCGACGTTTGAGGAACGCTGCACACCCTCATTAAAAGTAATTGAGCCCCAGCCCACTCCGTTGTTATGGTCGCGGATTTGTGTTCCACCTACCGCATATGCCCCGGATTGATAATAAGCAGAACCTTGATATACCCCTTCATTCACAGCCGCCGCAAGCGTAAACACCTTCATCGTTGATCCGGGCTCATACGCGTATGCAATCGGATTGTTTAAAAAGTATGTAATGTCGCGTATATTCGGATCGTAGCTTGGGCGGCTTGACATCGCTAGAATTTTTCCTGTTTTCGGATCGGCAACAACACCAAGCAGCATCGATGGATCATAATGCTCCGCTGCTTTTGTCATGGCATCCTCCAGAAAGCTTTGCACGCGCTGATCAATCGTGAGATACACATCATCGCCGTTCTTCGCAGGCTTTACCTTCTCTTCGCTATTCCCAAGCAGCAGGCCATGCGAGTCCCCCTCGTAAGAGATAGAACCGTTTTCATCATGTAAATATGAATCTAGCGTTTGTTCAAGGCCGAACTTTCCTTCTAGTACCCCTTCATCATTCGGTTTTGCATAACCGACAACATATGAAGCGAAATTACCGTTTGGATAACTGCGCATTTTCCCGTCAATAAAGGTAATTCCTTTTAGCTTCATAGCTGTAATTTTCTCTTTCTGTTTCTTCGTCAAATTGTTTCCGGCAACACCAAACTCAACCTGATACGCCTTTTCGTTATTGAGTTTCGCCAAAATCTTGTCGGCATCCATATCTAAAACTGTTGCAAGCTTCTCTGCTGTTTGTTCTTTGTCCTCTACATGATTGTCGCCCTTGAGCATCGCAATAAGCTTGTACGCTGTAATATCTTGGGCAAGCACAGAGCCAGTTTGATCATAAATTGTACCTCGCTTGCCTTCAAGCACACCTTTTTTATTATGCTTTGCCTCCGCCAGCTCCGTCAATGATTGTCCGTGTACAGTTCCCGTCCACTGAATATAAAGAAATCGCAACACTAACAGGAAAAAGAGCAGGAGAAATATAAGCATTAACAATCCTGCTCCTCTATTCATATGGAGTTTTTTTGCATCCATCCGTTTCTCACACCCGCTTACTGATTTAGCCCTTTTACATTGTCTTCATTCACTTCAAGACCCATTTCCTTCGCCTTCTTGGCAATGCGATCATATCGGCTTAGCTGCTCGACTTCCGCTTTGAGATCATCATTTATTTTCTTTTGCTCTTCAATGCTTCGCTGCAGCTTGGAGAAGTCCGCATTCACTTTATACAAGTCCGCTTTGTTACCGATTAAAGTAATACACGCATACAATAAAAAAGCAATAAACATCCCATACAGCAGCTTTTCAAATCTCGTCACCTTCGTTGTTTGTGCTCTTGGGGCTTGCTTTGGCACAGACGAGGTTTGCTCTGTCTGCTTTTTGCGTTCCATAGCAAGGTTACTCATCCCTTAGTTCCCCCCTACTTTCATGTTACCAAATCATTTGACTATCATAGCTTTTCCGCAATCCGCAATTTAGCTGAACGAGCTCGGTTATTTTCCTCTAGCTCTTCTTCTGTCGGCAATAGTGGTTTTCTTGTAATCAGCTTCAGCTTCGGCTTATACTCATCCGGGATAATTGGAAGCCCCGGCGGCAGCTGCGGCAATGCGCTATGCGTTTTAAATACTGTTTTGCAAATTCGATCTTCTAAAGAGTGGAACGTAATTACGCTCACGCGTCCGCCCGGCTTAATTACTTCAATCGCCGCCTCTACCGCTTCCTCAAATGCCTGCAGCTCATCATTCACAGCAATGCGGATAGCTTGAAAGACACGCTTGGCAGGATGACCGCCCGTTCTTCTTGCAGGAGCCGGAATCCCTTCCTTAATGAGTTCCACAAGCTCTCCTGTCGTTTCAATCGGTTTTACTGCTCGTGCTGCCTCAATTTTGCGGACAATTTGCTTAGAAAATTTTTCCTCTCCATATTGGAAGAAAATTTTCACCAGCTTTTCGTACGGCCACTCATTAACAATCTCATACGCTGTTAACGGCGCATCCTGATCCATTCGCATATCAAGCGGCGCATCATGATGGTAGCTAAAGCCTCGCTCTGGCGTGTCCAGCTGCGGAGAAGATACGCCAAGGTCAAAGAGCACGCCATCCACCTGCCCGATTCCAAGGTCTGTCAATACCTCTTTTAAATAACGAAAATTGCTCCTCACTGCGATAAAGCGGTCTCCGTAGGAAGCGAACTTTTCCTGCGCATTTCGAATTGCCGTTTCATCCTGGTCAAAAGCAATCAGTTTGCCGTTTTCGGAAAGCTGCGACAGCAGATACGAGCTATGCCCGCCCCCTCCTAATGTACAATCCACATATGTACCGTCTGGCTGAATATCCAGTCCGTCCACCGTTTCTTTTAAAAGCACTGTAATATGTTTAAACATTGTTGCACCTACTTTTGTGAAATCATAACTTTTTTACCTATTTTATTATATACTAAATTTTATCATGTTTTGCGAAAATGTTTGCTAAAATTCGATTGAATTTTAGCGCCTCCTGTTATATTCTATCCTATTTTGTAAAATCAAAACAAACGAATGTTCTTATATTCTAATCCAGCGGACAGACTGTTATTTTACAATCAATTCCATATAAAGAAAAAAAATCCTGCTCGCTTGCAGGATTTTTTTGTGAAAAGGTGAATAGACAACTTCCCCCTCAAATGTGCAACATATCTCCATAAGAGCAGTTTGGGCTGCAAACTGTCATTCACAGGCGGATACACGAATGGGAACCGTTCCAAGAAAATGGCTGTTTCAGCAAATCAGGAATAAAATCAAAGCCGTATTCGTTCAAATAATACCAGATATTCCATGTGCGCTCCTGCAAATGCCCAAACGGCTGCAAAGACATTTGAATGCGGCGGAATTTATTTAGCTGCACATGATGCATAAGCTCGATTTCCCGCTCTAAGGTACGCTCTAGCACGTTGATTTGTTCCTCAATTTTCTGTTTATTTTTCTCAGCAAAACGGTTTAATCCCGGTTGGATATTTCGAACCAGTTCACGCAGCGTTCTATGCGTTTCCTCGAACTGTTGGCGCGCCTGAGCAAAGGTATCTTCAACCGGCTCAACAACTTGCTGCGCAAGCCATTGTTCCTTCATCTGCTCCATTGGTTTCCGGAATACATCCTCCACGCCTATATGCAGCTCCTGCAAATCCGTCTCAATCCCTCTCTCTAGATAGCTCATCATAAGACGAGGCACAACAGGGGGCATCAAGAAACCAAGACGATGAAAGACCTGCTGCAGCTCTGCCCAGTAAGCAACCTCTCCCGGACCACCGATAAATGCAAGCGTCGGAAACAAATACTCCTGCATCAGCGGGCGTGTAACTACATTATTACTAAATGCCTCAGGCCTCTTCATCATAAGGCTCTCCAGCTCTGCAAAGGAATAGCTTCCATTTTTATACACAAAACGGCCCCCCGCTTTTTCTAGCAGCCAGCGCTCTCCTTCTTCATGAATAAATAAGTGCAAACTATTTTCCTTAGCTGCAATCAAAGGTGTATATCCACGCTCGCGCAGCATTTCCTGCTGCTGCTGCAAACCAGCCCCAATCTCTTCATGCTGCTGAAGGATTGTTTGAAAAAATGTTGCTTCCAAACGGCGCAGCTCGCTATCCCCAGAATCAATAAGCACCAGACCTTCTTCTTTAAACAGCTCCATAATAAGCCGACCGAAAAAGTCAACATACGTACTTGAACTTTGTAGGCAATCTTTAACAAAGTTTAGCAAATCATTTGTATGCTCCGTTTCTCGATATGTCTGAAACACACTCTGCACCCATGACCAGCAAGCTTCAAGATCAAGTGGGAGGAAGGACGCACTCGTTCTTCCGGTACCAGTCTGGTATAAAACCGATTTTTTTAAGCTCCCATTTTTCGCCACGAATACATGATTAATTTCCTCTATATCGTGATCCTCTCCAGCAATCCAAAATACTGGTATGACAGGCGTACCAAGCTTTTTCTCCTGCTCCTTCGCCAGTTGTAAAATCGAGACGATTTTATGGATCGTATAGAGCGGTCCCGTCAAAAGGCCTGCCTGCTGTCCGCCGATCACAACATATGTATTCGGTTCTGATAGCAGCTGAATGTTTTGGAGCGTTTTTGCTCCTGCTCCAAGTCGCTCATTATAAGCAAATAAATGAGCAGACAGCTCCTGGCGAGGATACGACCGACTTTGTAAATCTTTAACCCGTTTTTGAAACGCCTCTTCTTCTAGCAAATAGTCAAAACAGGCTGAAATCTGCTGCTCCTGCTGTATGTAATCTCCCACGGCTCCACTTGGTAGTGAAGCTGAGATTTCCTTCAACTTCATAAAAAGCTCTTCCTTTCATCTCCAGACGTTGTGTATGACAAAATTGTAGTCAATGTCGTATACAAAAGCAAAGAATTTTACTCAAGGGGCCAGTCCTTTTATAGACTGTTGTAAAAACGCTAAAAGCGGCACCTGTTTGTTTTGCTTCTCGGCTTGCATAAGCAAATACCCGATAATTGCATCAATTTCTGTTTCTCTTCCAAGCTTCACATCCGTCAGCATAGAAGATTGATTCTCCGCTGTTTTCCGGCAGACATTACAGACATGCTCCCAGCGTTCTTCTTTTTCATCCAAAACAAATATAACCTCCGAAAACACCTGCTTCATAGCGTTGTGAAACGCCGGATTAGCCAATAACACGCCATTTCGAACCCGATACAATGCGGTAAGCGGATTGATGCATGCGTTCACAATTAACTTACTTCGTAAGACCTCTTCCCAATTCTTCTCAACTAGAATCGGAAAATAGGGAGCTTGAAAAAGCGGCAGCAGCGCTTGAAATTCTTCTTCTCCTGCTAAAATACCCAGTTTCGTCACACCCATACCAGTATGGACAAAGGACCCGGCAGTTTCTTTTCTAGCACCGTGCTCCACAATGCCCACAGCAATGCATTTCTGCTGCATATTCTGTAGTAGAGAAAGATGTCCCATCCCGTTTTGCAGAAAGACAAAGCGTGCTTGCGTCCGCTGCAAGTGCGGCAAAACCAGACCAATATCGTATTGCTTTACCGCCACAAACACATAGTCATCCTCTATTGCTATAGCCCCTAGGGGAACGGCATCCGGAAATTGTGTTTCTACTTGTCCATCCAGGTTGCATGAAATTCCAAAACGGCTTATATGCTCTGCTTGTTCCATGCTTCGTGTATAGATCGTGACCGAGGCACCAGCCTTTTGCAAATAAAAGGCGAACAGCATACCAATTGCCCCCGGGCCGATCACTCCTATTTTCATAGCACACTCTCCCGTCTCTGTATTCTCACTCGTTAGTGTAACAAATTTTCCAGTAAAATACCGAAAATTCCTCCGCCCCTTCATAAACCATTTCAATAGCATTATAATAGAAGTAGGAATATTTTTACTTTTCTTTATATTGTAGAAATATCGGTCTTAGTTGCTTCATTCGTAGACTCGAACCTGCACAGATCTAATGTGCAGCATTCAAGACTTCTCCCGTCTTCCTCCTAAGAAACAGCTCCCATAGATAAAAGCTATTTACAATTTTTACTCTAAAAAAGGATGTGACGTTACTTGTCTTTTCCAAAGATTGAACGACTACTCGTAAATTATAAAACATTAGAAGAATTTAAAAAATTTAAAGGCTGCGGTGCCCAGGAGCTATCTATGCTCGAGGATCTGCAAGCAAACATGATTGAAAACGATAGCGAATCTCCTTTTTATGGGATTCGTTACGGAGAATCTCTTGTTGCAAGAATGAGTCTGTACATGAATAAACAGACAGAGGACACTGCTGTTTTGCAAGGGCCGTTTGTGGAGCTATTTAAGCTGGAAGTGCTGCCGCCGTTTCAGCGGCAAGGCTTCGGCAAAGCCCTTGTGGACTATGCCAAAAGCTTAAAGCTTCCAATTAAAACAACTGCACGCGTCCACTCAGAAGGATTCTGGGAGCGGATTGGGTTCCAAAAAGTACAGGGCAGCGAAGGCAGTTTTTACATCTGGTATCCTTGTGAAAAATCACATGTAGCTGAGGAAAGTGAGTCTGCATAAACCGCATAAATAAAACAGCTGCCTCATAAGAGGCAGCTGTTTTATTTTTCAATTTTTTCCAAAACATTGTGTTCCCGCAGCAGTTGTATCCCCCGTTCTTCCCCAGATTCTACAACACTGCGTTTTCGGTCAATATAATCAAACAATGTACGATACTCCTCTTCATAGCGAGAGAGCTTTTGCTGTAAGCGATTATTTTCCTGACGCAGCTGCTCTACTTCCTGCTGCAATTGTTCTAGCTTCTCCTGCCAGCTTATTGCTTCACTAGCGCCCTTTGCATTTTTATAATCCTGTAAAAAGAAGATTACATCATCCAGTGTTGCAAATGTTACTACTCCATGCTGCTCCTGTTTTTGTTCAATTTCAACGGAAGCAGGTGTTGCTTTTCGAATTTGCTTTGCTTCTTCAATTTGCTCCTTATATAGCTTTCTCACATACGAGTTCCACCGGAAGCCACAAGCTGCTGGCGTGCGTGATAACTGACGCCCCACTTCCTTGAAGGCGGATAACTGCGTTCCTCCTTCACGAATATGACGCAACACCACTTCGGCCAGTAGCAAATCCTCTTCATCTGTCCAAGCATCTTGGCGTGTTGTTGCCATCTAAAGTCCTCCTTGAGCATTTTTTATTAAACATATGCTGTTGGTAGAAACGATAGAATAGCAAAATGCTAAAAATATGTATTTTTTGCTTGACTATATGAACTTTTCCAAATTGAACAACCTATCACATACCCTTAACGCTTTAAAGAAAACTCGCCGATTGGCGAGCCCTGCCCTTGGGCGAAGACAGAGGCGTAGTTGCACTTATACTGTATTCCTAAAATTTCCTACTACGTCGAGTTGGCTTCTAGCTGGAAATTTATACTTTCTTACAGTGTAAAAAGGAGGCTACAGCCGCATGATGTGCAGGAGACTCCCAAAGAGCTGCACATTCTTTTATCTCCTGATCCATACGTTCTTTCAAATATGCTGCATTCCATCCGCGAACAGCTGCCATCTTATAAGCGGATAGTACCTCAACTCGAGGTGAAAGCATGCTTTCTATCCACTTTTGGCATGATAGTTTCACATCTCCCTCAAATATTTCATGTACAAAGCCAAGCTGCTCCGCCTCTTTTGTGCCAAAGCGTTGCGCAGAGCATAGGAACGTCATTGCCCGATCATGACGAAGCTTTTCAAACAGCATCGCTGCCCCGCCCCATCCTGTTGTAATAGCCAGGTGCCCTTGTACAAAGCCTACCATTGCCGTACTAGCCGCGAAACGATAGTCGCATGCAATCGCAATTTCACAACCACCGCCGACTGCAGCCCCGTTCAATAAAGCAATCGTTGGTTTAGGGAGCGTCATAAGTTCATATAAAATGTCTCCCATTTTCTTTAGCATTGGATATGCTTCTTCTTTCGTATACAGTCCATGAAAAAGCTGTAAATCACCACCCGAACAAAACACATCTCCTGCTCCTGTCAGTACAAGCGCCTTGTCCTCCCTAGTTTGCCTCACTTCTGCAAGCAGTGCCGCAAGTTCATCCATCACATCAAAATCAATTGCATTACGGCGCTCCGGCCGGTTGAACGTTGCCCATACAATGCCCTGCTGTCGTTCCACGATTATCTTCTGCATCAGCTATCGTACAGGAGGATACCCTATTGAATCAGCACCTCTCTGTACTCCTCCTTTCTATTCATCATGCAGCCGTTCTTTCTACTTGAGTATCTTTTTACATGTACTATGTTTCGGGAGAGACTGCTAAATTCCTTCTATACGGGTGAACAAACCTATTTACATCCCGCAATCAGAAAAGAGAAAGGCAGAGAGTTCCTATCAGTTGTTAGAATTAGTTTGGAGTAAATGTCCTTCTTCCAGCAAGACCAGAAACAGTAGAGTTGGTCAATATCGCTGGAGCGGGGAAGCATCAGGGAAAAGGAATGGGGAAGCAACTAGTTAACCATGCAGTACATTACGCTACTTCACAAGGCAATAAGACAAGCGAAGTTAGTACTGGAAATGCAAGCTCTGTATCAAATAGGCGGGTTTCGAATCATCGGGGTCGATAAACATTTTTTCATTCAGCACGATGAGGAGGAAGTTTTTGAAAACGGCATTCATTGCCGTGGTATGATCGTTTATCTCAAGATCTATGAAGGGGCGGAGAGTATTCTCACCATAAAACTAAAACAAGCGCAGAAGAATTTCTTCTGCGCTGACAGTCATTATTGACCGATAACTTCTTTGCCTTTGTAAGTCCCGCATGATTTGCATACGCGGTGAGCAAGCTTCAATTCACCACAGTTTGGGCATGCTGTCATACCAGGTACTGCTAGCTTGAAGTGCGTGCGGCGTTTTCTTTTTACAGTTTTGGATGTTCTTCTGAAAGGTACTGCCATTATTCCCACCTCCTTAAAAGAGTGCATTGTTTCATATGAAGTCCTAATGCTGGTCTTCTATATTTTGTTTGTCAAAAAACTTCGCAAGTCCCGCCAGACGAGGATCAACCTTCTCAGTCTGTTCCTTCTCTGTAATAACCTGCCAGTCTTGACCTTTCATCGGTGCCTCGGCTGAAGCCTCATCACTGAAAATTTGCATTGGAATTTCCAGAATTATATTTTCCTTAATTACAGGGAGCAAGTCAAGTACTTCTCCTTGTAAATAATGAACTTCTGCCTCATCTTCGTGCTCTTCCTTCGAAGCGAGGAACACCTCTGTTGTTTCAATATCAAACGGAAATGCTACATCTGCTAACGTTCGGGAGCAAGGTAACACCATCGTGCCTGTAATGCGAAAATGAAACGTGAACTTATTCGCACTAAGATCCGCTCGTCCCGCTACGCGAACAGGAGAAATGTCTCGAATATCAGCACTTCCCTTCAATTCGCTTACATCGACCATTTCGTCGAACGTTAGCCCTTTGCTTCGGTATTTGTTTAATTGATGGATTGACCATTTCATTTAAAATCACCTCAAGGCAACAAAGAAAATTATATAGAGCGTTTCTATATTTGTCAATGTTTTTTCTTTACACTATAATGAAGTCAATATGACGCAATATATACACATTATCACGTTCTTATACATAACTCCATAAGAAAAGCTACAGAACGCAATATTTTTAAGGAGGTAAGACCTTTGAAGACAGCAGGTGTAATTGTAGAATATAATCCGTTTCATAACGGACATGCTTATCATTTGCAAGAAACAAAAAACTTAACAGCTGCAGATGTTACGATTGCCGTAATGAGCGGGTCTTTTTTACAGCGCGGTGAGCCGGCACTCGTTTCAAAGTGGGCGCGGACGAAGATGGCCCTTTTAGGCGGCGTGGATCTTGTTGTAGAGCTTCCTTATGCGTTCGCTGTTCAACAGGCTTCCATCTTTGCAAATGGTGCGATATCCATCCTTGAGGCACTTGGCGTTCAAGAGCTTTGCTTTGGCAGCGAAAGTGGACAAATCGAGCAGTTTCTCTCCCTTGTGAAATTGCGCCAAACACATCAGGACGCATTTGATGCGGCAGTCCGCTCCTTCATGCAGCAAGGAATGAGCTATCCAAAAGCGCTATCGGAGGCTTTCGCTGCCATTCAGGGAGAACATGCGATACTAGACATGTCAAAACCTAACAACATTCTTGGCTTTCACTACGTACAAGCAATTGTAGAACAAGGCAGCAACATCATTCCAAGAACAGTCCCGCGCCTTAGCGCGCAGTACCATGACGAAACATTCGCATCGGCTTCCATCGCAAGTGCAACAAGCATACGAAAGCATCTTACAGCCAACAGCCTAAGCAGTGCCGCAGGAGTGATTCCTCCCTCCACACTGATAGAGCTTGAGAACTATTATGAAACATATGGCATATTTCACAATTGGGAACGATATTTCCCATTTCTGAAATATAAGCTATTAACAATGTCGCCCGCACAACTAAGCAATATCTATGAAGTACAGGAGGGATTGGAGCATCGCATCTTATCCGCTGTCAAAGAAGCCTCTTCGTTTATCTCATTCATGGAAGCATTAAAAACAAAGCGTTACACATGGACACGCCTGCAGCGCTTACTTGTTCATGTGCTAACACATACAACAAAAGAAGAGATGCGCGTAAACACACCAGCCTACATCAGGCTGCTCGGCATGTCAAAAAAGGGGCAAAGTTATTTATCCGCCTATAAGAAAGCAGCTTCCCTTCCCCTTGTTGCTAATATTAAATCAGCTTCACATCCGCTTCTTCAGCTTGATATAAAAGCGGGAAGCGTATATTACTCCGTCCTTCCAGAGCCGCTGCAGTCCATGATGCTGAAGCGGGATTTTACGCAGCATCCGATTCGCTATGACGAAGTTGCAAAACGATTTCAAATATAGCCAGCGAAGTCGCTTCTAGCTGGAAATTTATTCTTTCCTACAGTGTAAAAAGCCCCGACCAACGAGGAGCCGTTTCTTCATTGGTCGAGGCCTTTCTTCACGGCAAGCTAGCTCACTCCCAAAAGCGAGTTACTTGCTTATGCTGTTTAAAAAGAAAACGCAAGCGATCTCCCGTTCTTTACTTTTTTTCTTCTAGCTTTTGCAAAAATGCAAGTGCATCATCCAGTGTATCTACCGGAACAATCTTCATCTTTGCACCGATATCCTTTGCTGTCTTGACCGCCTCGTTATAATTGGAGTCTGCTGCACCTTGTTCATTTGGCGCAAAGAAAATTTCTGCACCCGCATCGTTTGCAGCGATAACCTTTTGTGAAATCCCCCCAATTGGTCCGACTTGTCCCTTCGCATCCATCGTACCTGTTCCTGCAATTTCCCAACCCTTTGTTATATCTTCCTTTGTAAGCTGGTTATAGATCTCCAGCGTGAACATAAGGCCGGCTGATGGTCCGCCAATACGGTGCGAATCGATCTTTATCTCTGGCTCAACCTTAAGCTTTGTATTTGTTACAATCTGCACCCCAATTCCAACACGTCCGTCCGCGCCTTGTATTGGCTCTAACGGAAGAGTGATCGTTTTTTCTTCCTTTTCTCGTACATACCGAATTTTTACGGTATCCCCTTGTTTTTTTGTTTTCATATAGTCGATAAACTCTTCTGCTGTTTGCAGCGGTTGCCCATCCACAGCAATGAGTTGATCCCCTGCTTGCAGCTTCTTTTTAGCCGGCATCTTATCTGAAACTGCAAGCACAATGACACCCTTGTTTTCATATGAGACCTGTTTCTCTGCACGCTTATAGGCATTGTAGATAGCAGCATCCTGTGACTCCTGCATAAGATGCAGCTGCTTAAATTGATAATCCGCGTCACTTTCCCCAGTAGGCATAATCTCTTCCTTTTTGAAAATCTCATGATATTTGTTCATTTTTGCAACAAGATAGCTAATTACATTCGCCCGCGACATTGAAACGGTCACAAGCATAAAATCCCCTTTTTCGTGATAGCCATTCTTAATTTTTACATACTGGTCAAGTTCATCAGCTAACCCCGGCTTCGTAATATAATACGGCAGCGGTACATACGTAATGCCAGCCGCAAATAAAGCAGCCAACAAAAACACAAATAAGTACCGTAAACGCTTAAATACCATTTTTCTGCTCCTTCCAATTCTCAATCAATGCACGAATCGCATCGACATGCTTCCTGGCCTCATCCTCGCCAACAGCAATAATCTCCTCAAGATCTGTAAAGGCCCGAGAGTTAAAGCGTTCAACAGCAGGATGCATCATTAAATCCGATGCGGTTTGTCGGTGGTGAACAAGTTCATGCTGCATAATTTCAATGCTCTGCATAATTACATCATAAATCGTTGTTACCTCTCCTTGTACCTTAATAGGAGATACATCAACTGCAATGACCAGATCGGCTCCTAAACTTTTCACAACCGATACAGGAATGCGATCAATTACACCACCGTCAACAAGCAGACGATCTCCCATTTTTTCCGGCACAAAAATACCAGGAATCGAAATACTTCCCCTTACTGCTTCGGCAATTGGCCCTTCTGTCATAACAACTTTTTCCCCTGTTAAAATATCGGTTGCCACAACAGCTGTTGGAATATCAAGCTCTTCCAAGCTTCTATTGTATGTAAGGGCTCTAATCATATCTTTTACTCGTTTTCCGGAAATGAATCCCATTTTCGGCACCGTAAAATCCAAATAATATTTACGTTTAAACAACTTCGCGATTTGATACAGCCGCTCCACATCGCTTCCAGCGGCATAAAACACCGCAACGAGTGCTCCCATACTGCTGCCGGCAATCATATCAATGGGAATTCCCGCTTCCTTGAGTACCTTAATCACGCCAACATGTGCAAAACCCTTTGCCCCCCCTGAACCGAGGGCAAGACCGATTTTTGGTATACTCATATCCTCACCCTTTAGAAAATTTCTCTCTCTTTTCATCTTATGGTCTAAATGCTCCCCCTATCTTCGTATACTGAACTGAACGCTTGGACAAAAAGGGGGGAGTATATGCAAGCAAAACTGAAAACAGCGTTACTAGCCAGTAGCATTACCTTTTTAACAGCTTCTCTCATCGCAAATCCACAAGCCTCTCTGGAAGGTTCCATTCGCGGTCTTGACATGTGGTGGGAGGTTGTATTTCCTTCTCTTCTGCCTTTTTTCATCGTATCAGAGCTTTTAATTGGGCTAGGGGTTGTGAGCTTTATCGGTGTGGTACTAGAACCGCTTATGCGTCCTTTATTCCGCGTACCTGGCGTTGGCGCGTTCGTATGGACAATGGGGATGGCTTCAGGCTTCCCATCAGGCGCAAAGCTAAGCGCTCGCTTGCGTCAAACAAAGCAAATCAGCCGAATTGAAGCAGAGCGTCTTGTATCCTTTACCAATTCCTCAAATCCGCTATTTATTTTCGGCGCGGTAGCTGTGGGATTTTTTCACAATCCAAACCTTGGTATGATTCTCGCAGCTTCTCACTACATAAGCAATTTTGCAGTCGGATTGTTTATGCGGTTTTATGGCGCAAACGAAGTTGCTCCACCAGCCCCGCATCGCCCGTTCTCACTTCGTTATGCCTTTGACATGCTGCATGAAAAGCGCCTTGAGGAAAAACGTCCAATCGGAAAGCTTATCGGGGATGCGATTGTCTCCTCTATCCAAACGCTGCTGATGGTCGGCGGTTTTATTATTTTATTCTCAGTAGTAAATAAAATGCTCGCTGTCATTCATTTCACAGATGCCGCTAGCTCTATTATCCAATATATACTAGCTGCCTTTCAACTTCCAGGATCCTTTGCAGCACCGCTATTGTCCGGTCTCTTTGAAATGACGCTCGGCAGCCAAATGACAAGTCAGACTGGGCATGCAACGCTGCTACAGCAAGCAATGATCACAAGCTTCATCTTAGCCTTTAGCGGTCTCTCTATTCATGCGCAAGTAGCCAGCATTATCGCCGACACAGACATTCGTTTTCGGCCCTATTTTATCGGCCGTATCATCCAAAGCATTGTCGCTCCTATTTGTACATATTTTCTCTGGCAGCCATTATACGAGAATGCACATTCCCTGCGTCCCCACGACCACGATATTCCGGTGCTAGGACCACAGACTGACACACTCGGAGCATGGACTGTCATGACCTCATACGGGCCAATCATTACACTAGCTTTTTTATACATTTATGTATTTTTGCTCTTTCGGCGCCGGCGTGCAAAATAAAGAAAACCCCGTATCTACGGGGTTTTAAATTTCTCTTTTAATGCTTTTTCTACAGCAGGGGGAACAAGGTCCGCAACATTCGCTCCATATTTGGCAACTTCTTTTACAATGCTCGAGCTCAAGAAAGAATATTGATTGTTTGTCATCATAAAGAACGTTTCAATATTTTCCTCAAGCTTTCGGTTCATTGAAGTAATCTGCATTTCATACTCAAAATCTGATACAGCCCGCAATCCTCGCAAAATAGCGCTTGCATCTCTCTTGCGTGCATACTCAACAAGCAGACCGCTATGTACATCTACCTTTACATTTGGTATATCTTTTGTTACCTCCTGGATGAGTGCAATTCGCTCTTCTACAGTAAAAAGCGGCTTCTTTGAAGAGTTATTCATCACTACTACATAAACTTCATTAAATACATTTGCGCCTCGCTTAATAATATCCAAGTGTCCGAGCGTAATTGGATCAAAACTCCCTGGACAAATCGCTATGCTTGCCATTCCTGCTCCCCGCCTTCTCATTCGTATTCATAAATGGATACAGCTGTGCTGCCGTACTCTTCGTGCTTTCTGCGCATGAGACGTCCTACTGTCTCCGGCAAAACTACATCTACCGCATGCTCTGCCATAATGATTCCATTCTCTTTCAACAATTCATACTGATCCAACACGCTCATTAAGGAAACAAGCTGTTGTTGTTTATATGGCGGATCAAGCAAAACAAGATCAAATGCCATTCCCCTCTTAATAAGCGCTTTTAAAGCGCGATCAGCATCATTTCGATATACCTCCGCTTGGCTTGTCAATCGGCAGCTCTCTATATTTTGCCGAATCACCTGAACAGCTTTTGCGTCACGGTCAACAAAAATTGCTTTTTCCATTCCGCGGCTTAATGCTTCTATTCCTAAACCCCCGCTGCCTCCAAACAAATCCAGCGCTACGCCTCCGTCAAAATACGGACCGATCATATTAAAAATCGCTTCCTTTATTTTATCAGTTGTAGGACGTGTTGTCTGACCGGGTACTGCCTTTAACGGATGTCCTTTGCATGTTCCTGAAACTACTCTCATGTTGATTCCTACCTTTTCTTACATTCATCCTTCATAATCCTACCATAAAACACCGGAAAGAAAAACCATTCATGCCCGTTTCTTCCTAACCCTCTTATACACTTATACTTACTGTTAGATTTTTTCATTCCTCTTGTATAACTTTCCCTAAAAGTGACAAGAATAAAGGTAACAACATCACTTCAGGTGTTGTTGCCAACCGCGGAGAAGACTTACGTTTCCCCATAAGTTCTTCCTCCGGTTTCTCCTCTCCCTTTGCCTTCTTGCCGACGGTGACGCCGGTATAAGAAGGACCCTGCAAATGCAGGGTTTTTTTATTTGTCCATCTTTTCATTAGTTTTAGCAAATGGTACAGTAAGGAAAGACAAAAGGAGGAGAAACTATGATTCAACGTTTTATCGAACTAGGAGAAGGATATTCAGATTTGTATGAGCTGCTCGAGATTGCTAAAGCAAATCGCCACCGCCTTGCCCATATGCTTGCATTCCACACTACTAAAAATAATAAGGCTGTTTGCTCACTGGCTGTTGTGCTGCACCCAACAACAGAAGGAAAATTCCAGCCGATTTACATCTGCCGAGAGGGCATTCCCCTCTTAGAGGACAAAAAAAGCAAACGATATGAGCTGTTTGAAGAAACAGCTGCTTCGCTTGAGAAGGAAGTCGTCGCCTTCACAGTAAAGCCATCAACGACATTTCCTGAAACAGAGCTATACTATAGCCACCTCATCGGCATACTGCGCATGAACCGCTTTATCCCGCCAATGCAATAACAACGCCGAATCGACCTAAGGTGCCCGTGAAAAAGACAGTTCTTCCCGCGAAAAGATGCTTTTATCTTTATGTGGAAGTGTAAGTCAGAACCACCTAGCCAGTGGTTTTCTTGCTACAAAAATAAAAAGCCCTCAGTATCGAGGGCTTTTACTCAATTTTATAGTCGTACTCCTTTGCCCGATCTGGCTTGGATTCAAATTCCGTTTTCAAAAACGGACGATACGATGGCTCGACTCCTTTGACGAACGGAAAATTATTTAACTTCTCCATCATCGCATCCGTCTGATCCAGATCGCAGTACAGCACAACATACTTGAAACGCTTTGAAATATAATGAATATTGCCGTATTTACGAAGAAGCTTCGCATGCTTAAGCGAATGCAAATACACAATGATTCCTTGTCGTTGTCCAAACATATGGGGCTGCTCCTAAAAACATAGGCTGTTTGTATGTATTTAGAGCAGAGCTCACCGCCTTTCTTTGCTATTTTCAAGCTTACGAAGCACTGTTGCTGACTTCACAGTTTCTCTCTAGCTCGGATCGCTGTTCTAATATGTTTCATTCGGAATGCTTACGTTCCATGCCGCATAAGTAAAAACAGCGCAGCTGCGAAATAGGGCATATAACAGAACAAGCATATGCTGCTGTATCCGCTTTCGTCCAGAAAGAGAAAAACGGGAATTCATCCCGTTTTACAACCGCAGCTTCCCCCGGAACCGCAGCCTCCGCTGCAGCCGCCAGCATCAAAAAATGGATTGCCCGTTGGCACTTTAATGGCTGGAGAAATTTCCTGCCCTATTAAAACGCTCACTTCATCAAGCAACTTTTGCATATCGTTCTCCGCTTTCTTAAAGGAAGCGATCGTTTCATGTAAATCTACTTGACGCTTTAGCTCGCGCATTTGCTTTGTAACAGATGAAAAATCGGGATGGTATTTCCCAAACCGCTGCACCTCTTCATAGCGTTCCTTGATAGCAGTGAACTGTCGAATAAGCTCCTGTGCAACATGGTCTTGCTTTAATGTATCGTAGCATTGTCGATAATGCTCAGCTAATTCTGATTGCACAATCATGCGAGCAAGCTGCTCTGCTTCGTCCAAAATCATCACGCTCTCAAGCGTTGCAATTATCATATAAAGGACACCTCCCGATTACCTATCATACCATATTTTCAGTGTAAGTCCTAATCCTGCTTTTGGTACAATGGCGTACAGCAAGGGCAGCCGCGCTTAGGCAAGAATATGCTCTGCCACATTATATCTTATGATACTCCACGTCTCTTCTTGCAAAGCAATATGGTTAATACAAGCATTCTTCAGAAATGTTTGAAACGTAACCTCACTAGGGTTGATAGCATGAAGCATAGCCTTAATCGCATGTGCGTGCGCAACAATAATGATTCGCTTACCAGCATGCTGAGCTGCAACATCCTGCAACGCAGAAAAGCAACGCTCTACAAGCTCCTGCTCGCTCTCCATCCCTTTCACATCGCCACTAGCAATATGATGGCGAACATCGCGCACAGGCTTGCCAGATGCTTCCCCGAAATGCCGCTCTATAAAACGTTCATCTAGATGAATCGCATCAAGTCCAACAGCATCAGCAATTTCCTTTGCCGTTTCGTAGGCTCGTACTAACGGACTGCTAATAATTACATCCCAGTTCTCTCCGAGCAGGGCAACCGCGCTTTGCTTTGCCTGTTGTCTGCCGGTTTCGTTGAGCGGGATATCTTCTCTCCCTTGGATAATCTCCTGGAAGTTCCAGTCTGTTTGTCCATGTCGCACTAAACAAATTTCCGTCATGCCGTAAGCTCCTTTTTATATGATTGCTTTCTATTGTAACAGAACTTATGCATGACGGATACCCCTTTACTCAGCACCCGGATTTTGCTGCTTCATATATTGAAACATTTCAAGCATAATCGAAGCCATTGCAAGCTGATTTTGAAACTTAGCAACCTGATCAGGAATCGTTCTTTTGTAGAATTGAAGCGCCGCTGTCTCAAAAGCTTCCCTCTCTCCCGGATTACGTGAAAGTCGTCTATACCAATGCGGCTGCTGTCTGATATAGGTTTTTAAATCCTCCCGAGATTGCAAAAGTTCAATGAGCTCCTGTCTCATACACGCGCCCCCTAATCTTTTTGAAAGAAAAACGGATTATTTTGTACTGGCTGCTGTGGCTGCTCCTGCTGCGGGACGTTAGTACCGCCCTTGAAAGATTGAACAACCTGCTGTACGCTTCCAATCACACTTGTTACATTAGCTAAATGCTGCTGCATTTGATCAACATTCATATTTTTAATAAATGTCAGCATTTGTCCCATCCAGTCCTTTTTTGATTCCTCTTCACCTATCACATTTGTTTGTGCTGCTGCCTGCTTTGTTTCTATTGGATTTTCCTTATACGTGTTCCACACTGCATCCTGTTCGCCAAGCAAATACCACTCTTCATAGAACTGCTGCCACGTCTTTTCTCCATTCCGTACAATTTGAGTCATTTTCGGGTGATGGCGTACAAACTGTTTGAACTTTTGCACAGAAGGATGCAGTTGTCCTCGTGCTGTCGTCATGTTCCTCACCTCATGTATTGAAATCATATACTACATTGTAAGAAAAAAACGGCGCATGGTTCGCCCATTTTTAGGCACTGCCCCGTTATTTTTGTGTAAAATTTTGTGTATAGTACGTATCATATACTCCAACGCCTAAGCTGTTGAATTTTGAGTTTAGCACGTTTTCGCGATGTCCTTCACTATTTAGCCAGCCCTGCACCGCAGCAATACCGTCTGTATAGTTCGAAGCGATATTTTCTCCAGCGGTCCGAAACGTCACCTTCCCACGCGTAAGCCGATCCCCGAGTGACCCAAATTTCGGTGATTCGTGCGCGAAATAGCTACTATCCTTCATGTCCTTGCTATGCAAATAAGCAACCTCTGCCACCTCATCATCCCACGCAAGCGGCTTGAGATGCTCTCGAATCCGAATGATATTTGTTAAATCTAAAATTTGCTTTGCATTTGCTGTTTCTATTTCGTTCTCCTGCTCTGCCGTCAAGGCCTGTGGACTCAGCAACACACCTGAATACATAATCTGATAGGGTCGTTGCTTGAGAAGCGTTTCATTATCCATATAGCGAACTCCTGTTAACTTCTGCGTGAACTTGTCAAAATACAACTGCGCCCAGCCATTTTGGATTGCAATTAACGGCTGTTCATTCACATCTGACTCAGATAGCTCAAATTCATAACTGCTGTTATTGTAATCTAAAGCAATTTCATACGAAAATGGTGTTAATTCATAAATATCCCCATACTTTTGTCCCATGTGGTATGGGGATACATCTATTTTCTGACCCCCAGCGTAGATAGTGACGACTTTATTTTGCCAAATACCAAACTGCACATAGTGTGACAAATCAGTATTGTACACCCACCACTCATAATCATAGGCAGACGGTTCCATTCGCGATGGTTCTCCAAACAACGCTAATACACTCTCCGAATCTCTTCCTAACATTTTTGAGACGGCTTCGGCAGGCATTCCCTCTCCTTGCTTCTTCGAGTTTGATGTAATAACCTTTTTAGGGAGCGAATCAGACGGCTTTATATACTGTGAAAAGATGAGCTTACCGTACAAATCTACAAATAATACAATAACGGTTAAAAGAAGAATAACCAATACCTTCTTCACTACAATATACCCCCTGTGGCCTTGTATCCCGAGGTATGCACGGAATGCATAACAAGAATTCATATTCTCAATTCTGATCAAGAAAACTCGTCGAATGGCTTCTAGCTAGAAATTTATACTTTCCTACAGTGCAAGAAAACAATCACAAATAACATTGTATATATGCTAGTATATTCAATATATCATATTTTTTCTCGTCAAGCAGACATTCTGCCGTCCTTTTCATATCTTGTTTTTGTTTGTTATTCATTGCACTTTCACATTATTCGTACTATTATAAATTTATGGAAAATTTTCATGTATATTAAGGGGGCTTATACGATGAAATTTGAAAATACAGGACTTGATGAACAGGTCGTAGATTTCACACTGCTGACAGAAGTCATGAAGGAAAACGGATTTATTTTAGCAGGACAATGGGATTACGAACGTGTTACATATGACTATAAATTCGAAATGCTGCAAGATGTGTACTACCTACGCCTTCAGGGATATGCAGTAGAAGGAGAAGTTGGTCATAGCTCCGCAAAAATTAAATTGTTAACCCCGCTTCTTGGCAAGCACTACTATCCACATGGCGTGGAGTATGGTGAAGGTGAAAACTTTCCGAAAAACATAATAAACAGAAGTGAACAGCTTTTAAAGAACGTGAAGAAAGCGTTATCAAATCTTCCGGATATAGACTAAAACCAAAAGGCGTATCAAGATGGATACGCCTTTATCAATTGTTCGACCCGGATGCAAACGGATTGAACTGGTAAACCTATCACTGATTCGACACATTCTTTAATTCTCTCTTGTACGGTAATACATGTAGGTAAAATAGCCGTTGTATTACAAATTATGACATTCACATGAATCACAAGCCCCTTTTCCTTCTCCTCAATCCAAATCCCCTTTCTTCTCTTCCTTCTAAAAGGCTCCAGAATCTTTGAAACAACCTTACTCACACCGGGCACTTCATCGATAGCCATATCCACTAATTCCGTTACCGTTCTCTCAGCAATGCACAGCATCCCGAGCGGCAGAATTTGCTGCGAATCCATCGTTATCCTCGCCCTTCCTTTTTCCCTATCTTATGCCCCGCTCCCCATTTTGGACACTAAATGATTGGCAAGCCGTTAGGCGAAGGCAGAAGCGCAGTTGCAATTGTACTGTATTCCTAAAATTTCCGACTGCGTCGAATTCGCTTCCAGCTGGAAATTTATATGTTCTTACAGTAAAAAAAGCCCGGAAAGCTTCCGAGCATGAACCAAATTTCATTTTTTTCATGGCTTAGTTTGCAAGTATGGCGGCAATGCAGGCGCCTCATTCTTCTCCTTCTCCCGTTCGCGGCGCGCCCATCGGAAAAAGACATAGCCGATAACCGTTCCATATACAATCTCTTGGATAATCTTCATAATCACGCCGCCCGTTTGCTGGTCTTCCACAACCGGTAGCCACCCTAGAAAATCTGGTCCTGTCAACTGCAGGGAAGAGAGTGTATCAGTTGGTACACAAAGCTCCATCGCCTTCATCCAAGCCTGCGGATCTGTATAGGTTGCAAATAGCGGGGTGCTGGCAAAAATAATAAGAGCACAAGCCGGCGTAAGCAGCATACCGTTGGCAAACATATAACCAATTTTTTTTATCTCGCTAAGTGTTTGGTGATCCGGCAATGGATTTAAGACAGGCCACCACATCAGCAGCGCAGAAACGAATAAAATCGCTAAAAAGATTGGATGCCCAATATAACTTTGCTTGACTGCATCAAATACAACAGGCAAATGGTAAATGGAAAACAGAGCGTTAAACAAAAGCAAAGCAACAAGCGGTTTTCCCACTGTACTGAGCAGCAGTCGAACCACTCTCACTTGAATCACTCTCTCTAACAGCCAGTTTGGCAAACCAAGCAACAAAAGCGGCGGTACTACCGTATATAAAATCGCCATCTCTGTCATATGCGCACTAAAGATAATATGGCCAAGCAAGTCAATCGGACCGCCCTTGACAAGATATAATAGGACAATACCGGTAACAAAATAAAACTGCTGCTTTTTGCTTACTTTCTCAGCATGAGGAATATACGAGCGATATTTCCCAATGATTAGAAAATATGCCACTAACACTAGAATCATCATCGATAAAAAGATAGGGCTCCATAACGCTTCAAAACCGAAAATCCATAAGTTGTTCATTGGATACACCCCCTTCATAATAAAGAAAACGGATACTCTCCTCAGCTTGCATAAAAGGAGATTGATCATGATCAATCTCCTTTTATAGTTACCACCAAATAAGCACTGTAAATGTTAAAATTGTCAATAAGCCGACAGTAATACCACCGTACAGGAACAAAGAAGGCGCCTCATGTCCTTTGTGGCTCATATGCATAAAGTAGTACAGCTGAAAAATCACTTGCACAACAGCAAGTAAAATAATGAATGGTACAGTGAAAATCGGATCAAACGTTTTCGGATACATGACTGCTAAAAATGCAATGAGGGTCAAGAAAATCATCAATGCAAATGAAACGACATGATGCTTCATTTCCTCCGCATTTTTCTTTCTTCTGTATTCAATATTCACTTTTGAATTTGCAATTTCAGGTTGTTTTAACGCCATTGTTTATCCCACCATTCCCATTAAATAAACTACAGTGAAAATAAACACCCAAACGACATCAATAAAGTGCCAGTATAGAGACGCTACATAATACTTCGGTGCGTTATACAAATTTAAACCGCGTCTGGCATTGCGGAGGATAAGAGTCAAAATCCACAGTAAGCCAAAGGTAACGTGCGCACCATGTGTACCAACAAGTGTGTAAAAAGCGGAGCCAAACGCGCTGCTTCTTATCGTATGCTTAAAATGTGTAACATAATGGTGAAACTCATAAATTTCAAGACCTAAGAAGCCTGCACCTAACAAAACTGTAACGATAAGCCACAGCTGCATTTGTTTGAAATTTAGGTTTTTCATATGATAAATGGCATATACACTTGTTAAGCTGCTTGTTAACAAAAGCATGGTCGCCATAAAAACAATCGGGAGCTCGAACAGTTCTTGTGTTGTCGGTCCGCCGTTTGTTGAGTTTCTCAAAGCAAGATACGTTCCGAAGAGAGAGGCAAACAACACCGTCTCTCCTCCAAGGAACAACCAAAAGCCTAAGAATTTATTTTTTCCTTCTAGAGTCGCTTTCTCCGGATCAGCAGGAAGCGTCTCAAGGGTTAATCTTTCATCTGCTCGCATTATGCCGTAACCCCCTTATCATCACCATCTAAATCTTCCTTATGAATGTGATAGCCGTGGTCATCGATAACAGAACGCAGGAGCATCGATCCGAATGTAATGGCTAAGCCAATGAACGCGACAATCAGCCACTGGGTTTCTTTTCCACCCTCCATGTACATCGCCCCAAAAGCAGCAATGAACAATCCTAAAGAGGTTGTAAATGGCAGGAAAGAAGAGTTAGGCATATGAATATCGCCAACTGGCTCTGCAGGTGTTAGTCCCTTGCGCCCTTCCATTTTTTCAATCCACAGTGCATCTAAGCCGCGAACGAACGGCAATTGTTTGAAGTTGTACTCCGGAGTCGGTGCCTCTACCGACCACTCAAGCGTACGTGCATCCCATGGATCGCGTCCAGCAGCTTTTCCAGATACAGCTGTTTTCACAACATTCACCAATAGAACAATCGTCGCTACAGCCATAAAAGCTGCACCAACAGAGCTGATTAAATTGCCTGTTTCCAGCCCCTGCCCTGGTAAATACGTGAAATAACGACGCGGCATCCCCATCAGACCGAGGAAATGCTGGATAAAAAATGTTAAATGGAAACCGATAAAGAACAGCCAGAATGTGATCTTTCCTAGCGTCTCATTTAACATCCGGTTAAACATAAGCGGCCAGTAGTAATGCACCCCTGCAAATAAACCGAAGACAACCCCGCCGACAATTACGTAATGGAAATGCGCCACAACGAAGTAGCTGTCATGGAACTGATAGTCCGCCGGCGCCGAAGCAAGCTGAATCCCTGTTACCCCGCCCATTACGAAGGATGGGATAAAAGCAACTGCATACATCATAGGTGTCGTGAAACGGATGCTTCCTCCCCACATTGTAAATAGCCAGTTGAAAATTTTAATCCCTGTTGGAACAGCAATCGCCATTGTCGCTACAGCGAAAATCGCATTAGCAATAGGCCCCAGACCAACTGTGAACATGTGATGTGCCCATACCATGAAGCCTAAAAAACCAATTAACACTGTCGCAAAGACCATAGAAGAATATCCGAATAAGCGCTTCTTCGAGAAGGTTGCAAACACTTCAGAAAAAATACCGAATGCTGGAAGAATAAGAATATACACTTCAGGATGCCCAAAAATCCAAAATAAGTGTTCCCAAATAATTGTATTCCCGCCAAGAGCCGGATCAAAGAATGCTGTACCAAATAAACGATCGAGCAGTAATAACGCCAGGCCGACCGTTAACGGCGGGAATGCAAACAAAATAAGTGCAGAAACAACAAACGCTGTCCATGTAAACATTGGCATACGCATATACGTCATACCCGGTGCACGCATATTGATGATGGTAACAAGAAAGTTAATTCCCCCAATTAACGTACCTATACCAGCTATCTGTAAACCGAGAATGTAGAAATCGACGCCATGCGTTTGTGCAGCAAGCGTTAAAGATGCATAAGATGTCCACCCAGCATCTGGGGCGCCACCTAAAAACCAGCTGCAGTTTAAGAATACCCCTCCGAAGAAAAACAACCAAAAGCCCAAGGCGTTAACATATGGAAATGCTACGTCACGTGCCCCGATTTGCAGCGGTACTGCCGCATTTAAGAAAGCAAAGATGAGTGGCATGGCTGCCAAGAAAATCATCGTTGTACCATGCATCGTTAATACTTGGTTATATGCATCTCCCACTAGAAAGTCATTGTTCGGCACAGCGAGCTGAAAGCGGATAAACAAAGCTTCGATTCCGCCGGCAACAAAGAATAATCCACCCGCAACTAAATACAAAATGGCGATTTTCTTATGGTCCACCGTCGTTAAGTAATCCCAAAGAACGCTTTTTTTCTTCGCTACAGAACTCACGTTTTTACCTCCCCTTCGTGATTTTTCCCCTTATTTACTGCGTAACCTTGAGGCTCTGTAAATACGCTGTCAAGGCATCAACTTCTTGATCTGTCAAGTTGCCGTATTTTCCGGTCATTTTGTTGCCCGGCTTCATGCTTTCTGGATCCTTTAACCAGTTTTTGATATTTTCATCAGTGTGATCTGCGATACCTGCTACCATATCACGGTCACCAAAGTTAGCCAGGTTCGGTGCAATACGCGCAGCAGCCGGACGAGAGTCATTGCCTGCTACAGCATGACAGCCCACACAACTCTTTTGGAAAATTTCCTCTCCTTGCTGTGCCTGCGCCGTAGCTGCAGTCTCTTTGCCATCCTGCTTTTTCATAGCAGCTATCCAAGCTTTGTACTCGTCTTCTTCAAGCGCTTTCACTTTAAATTGCATCAGTGCATGTGAAGGGCCGCAAAACTCTGTACAAAATCCGTTGTACGTTCCTGCCTTATCAGCTTGAATCCACATCTTATTTGTGTTTTCCGGATTTGTATCCATTTTCCCTGCCAATGATGGAACCCAGAAAGCGTGCTTAATATCCGCTCCCTTTAAGTTTAAGTATACCTTTTTCCCCGTAGGGATGACCAATTCCTGAGACGTGACTACCTTATCCGTCTTATAAGCAAATTCCCACCAATAAAGACGCGCTGTAACATCAACTACAACCGTATCCTTATCAAGCTTTTTCTTTTCTGCCGCGCTTACATCCGCAAGCTTAAATGTGTATGTAACAGTAGGAACAGCTAAAATTAACAGCAAGAGAATTGGAATAACAGTCCAAATAATCTCCAGCTTATGACTCCCCTCCACTTGCTTCGGAATAACGTGCTCTTGCCCCTTTTTCTGACGAAATTTCACAATTACGTAGAAAAAAATAACCGAGACAACCGCCACTACGAAAACCATAATCACGCTGGATAATATCAATAAATCATACTGCATCTTGGCTGCTTCGCCTTGCGGAATCAAAGTAGATTGAAATTCTTTACCGCATCCCCCTAACAGTAAAGACAGCAAGGAAACAAGCGAAACCAATCGCCACTGTTTCTTCATGCACACAAACCCCGCTTTCTTTATTGATTAGATTTTACTTTATAGGAAATTAAAGTAAATCTCAACGTAAAAAATCCCCTTGTCACTTCGCTAAAAAAACGCAATTTTCGGAAAAATCTATGTTTTTTATAAGGCAACCGGAATAACCGATTGCCTTATCTGAAAAACCTAATTTAGAACATCACAACTACAATCATTAAACCAAATAAAATCAATAAGTAATTCAATGAATATACAAACATTTGAACGGACCATTTGATGTCGTCTTTTGTGCGGAAGCCATACAGTCCAAGTGCAAACCAACCAACATTTAAAAGCGTCGCAACTACCATAAATGTAATACCGAGCGAGTGCATATAAAATGGCAGCGGCAGCAAGCACGCGACCCAAATAATGATTTGGCGTTTTGTCATCTCAAAACCATGTACAACAGGCAGCATTGGAATGCCAGCTTTTCGGTATTCCTCTACACGTTTCATCGCCAATGCGAGGAAATGCGGAATTTGCCAAATAAACATAATTAAGAACATCATCCAAGCGATGAAGTCTAAATTCGGATCAAGCGCAGCCCATCCAATAAGCGGTGGCACCGCTCCTGAAACACTTCCAATTACTGTATTAAGCGTGTATGTTCGTTTTGTCCATAATGAATAGAGCACCACATAAGTAAACGTGCCGATGAATCCAATAAATGCAGCCATTGGAGTTGTCAGCAATAAACAGGCAAAGCCAAGTAACAATAATATAATACCGAGAGTTAAAACAAAATTCCCTTTAAACTTCCCAGTAACTGTCGGTCGATGCTTCGTGCGCTCCATTAAATGATCGATATCGCGATCAATATAATTATTTAAACTGCAGGAACCTGCAATAATAAGCGACGAGCCAAGTAATGTAAACACCATTTTGTCGAGCTCATGCAAAAAGCTGAGTCCATTATAATGGAGAGCGAGCCAAAAGCCCGTGAATGTTGTCAAGGCGTTTGAATTGACAATCCCCATTTTCAAAAGCGCAACCATGTCCTGCTTCCACGTTGTTTGCGGTATATCATTCACAGTTGACTGCTCGTGTACCTGTGTTGCTTGACTCACTTTCTTCAACCCCTTTCCGTCCATTTACAAACTGTTTTTCTATCTATACGGCAATATTATTACAGTAGAGATATTGTTTTTATCAGTCTATCTTAAAATGCACAAAACTTGCTCGATTATATTAAAACATATTTCGCGGGAAATTTGTGAAGAAAACATGAACATTATGTGTCTTTTTCAAACAGGCTTTTTTTATCTGTTATAATCATAACATGAATTTGTTTCCATGATAAATATTTTTGTCCAAAATTGCACTGAATTGTTTATAACTGGATATCATTGTTATTTTTTTACAAAACAGGGCACTTTTATACCTCTATGTATATACACCGCGAAACATCATTTCCAACCCTTTACATCTCTTTGCTATTTTCTAGGGTTTTATATATCATAGGACTGGGACAAAGTTGTTATTTATAATGGAAGAATCATTTCATCAAGATATTGTAGCATAATTTCATTTCAGAAAGTAGGTGAACGGGTTGCGACGTTTCCTGAAACTACTAGGAGTTGTAACCAGCTTAAATCTTTTATTTGTTTTGCTCGGAGGAGCTTTAGTGACAAAAACAGGTTCCGGGCTTGGCTGCGGAAGACAATGGCCGCTTTGTCACGGACAAATTATCCCAAACCCGCTCACGCTTGAAACTGTAATTGAACTAAGCCATCGTCTCGTATCTGGCGCAGCAGGGATTTTAGTGACTTTATTATGCATTCTATCGTGGCTGTATTTAGGTCATATACGCGAAACAAAGCCGCTTGCAATTGTCTCCTTTTCATTCTTACTCGCTCAGGCGCTAATCGGCGCAGCTGCAGTTGTGTGGGGACAATCGGGCGCTGTACTGGCGATCCATTTTGGAATTTCTCTTATCTCATTCGCAGCTGTTATTTTGCAGACACTTCTTATTTTTGAAGTAGACAAAAAATTTGATGCACAGTCAGTTGCACTTGATAGCAAAATGAAATTTCATATTTATGGCATAACCATTTACAGCTATATTGTCGTGTACACGGGAGCGCTCGTTCGCCATGAGCATGCAAGCTTAGCTTGTCCCACTTTCCCTTTTTGCAGTAAAAATAGTCCATTCCCTACACAATTTCATGAGTGGGTACAGATGGGACATCGCTTTGCCGCAGTCTTGATTTTCATTTGGATTGGCTATGCATTTCTGCTCGCTGCAAGGGAATATCGGGGACAGCGCGTCATCTATTACGGCTGGCGGACTGCATTCATTCTTGTCTGCCTGCAAGCTATATCGGGCGCACTCATTGTATATACAGAGTTAAACCTATACGTTGCCCTACTGCATGCGCTTTGTATTTCTTGCTTGTTCGCTGTGCTTTGCTACCTTGTCTTGCTCGCGACGCGAAGCAAGACAAACAAACAAGCGAAAAGCGCTGTACCAAACAATGAGCAATCCTTCGGTACAGAACCTCTATCTAAATAAGGTAGAGGTTTTTCTGTAGGCACAGCTGACTAAACTATAACTAGCGCCGACAAGCTAATAATCAGTGCACAAAATACGAGGCTTTAGCAAAGTTAATTCATGGAAAGTCTGTTTCCCTTCTTACAGTATAAGAAAAGCGGACAAAGCCCGCCTTTTGCGGAGGTTCAGCCCGGAATCTGCCATTTTGGCCTTGGGAGTTAGACATCACCCCGAAAAGTTATATTTTCTTATCTCGCAAAAAAGGACGCTCCTGACATATGTAGGAGACGTCCTTTTTTATCATTTATCCAACTCGATGAGCAGGTCGCCCGTTTGAATGGCATCGCCATCCTTCACGTACACTTCCTTAACAGATGCTGAAAACGGAGCTTGTACTGTTGTTTCCATTTTCATCGCTTCTGTAATGGCGATCGTATCGCCTTTTTTCACATGATCGCCCGCCTTTACAAGCACCTTGATTACCGTTCCCGGCATCGTTGCACTAATATGGCTTAGATTATCACGATTTCCTTTTACACGCTGCGCTACTGTAGATTGGATACTTTCATCCTTCACGATTACTTCACGTGGTTGTCCATTTAATTCAAAGTATACAACACGTGTTCCATCCGGCTGCGGTTCAGCAATTGACACAAGTTTTACAATCAGCGTTTTTCCGCGCTCAATTTCTACTTCTACCTCTTCTCCTAAGCGCATGCCGTAGAAGAATGTTGGGGTATCCAAAACAGAAAGCGTTCCGTATCTCTCATGAATGTTTTGATAATCCATAAACACCTTCGGATATAAAGCATACGAAAGCGCATCAAATATCGTTACTTGACGATTCAGCTTATGGAACAGCTCTTCCTTCAGCTTGCTAAAGTCTACGGGCTTAAGCAGCTCACCAGGACGAACGGCAAGAGGCTGTTTCCCCTTTAGAATAATGCGCTGCAGCTCTAATGGGAATCCTCCGTGCGGCTGTCCAAGATAGCCTTCAAACATTTCTACAACAGAATCCGGGAAGTCAAGCGTCGCACCGCGCTCGAAAATATCCTCCTCTGTCAGATTGTTTTGCACCATAAACAATGCCATGTCTCCTACTACCTTCGAGGACGGCGTTACCTTGACGATATCGCCAAACAAATCGTTTACACGGCGGTACATTACTGTTACCTCATCAAAATGCTCACCAAGACCAACAGCTTTTGCTTGCTGCTGCAAGTTGCTATATTGTCCGCCTGGCATTTCATGCATATATACATCCGTATGCGGCGCGTTCATCCCGCTTTCAAAACGGCCATAGTATTTGCGTGTATCCTCCCAATAACGAGAAAGTTGTTCCAGCGCCCCGATGCTTACATCCGGCTGACGCTTATGTCCTTCTAACGCATAGTATAGTCCGTTCACACTCGGCTGAGATGTTAAGCCAGCCATAGAGCTTACGGCTACGTCTACAATATCAACACCCGCTTCAATTGCTTTTGCGTACGTGTAAATACCATTTCCGCTCGTATCATGCGTATGAAGATGGATTGGAAGCGATACAGTATCCTTTAATGCAGATACCAAATCATAAGCAGCCTGCGGCTTTAACAGACCAGCCATGTCTTTGATTCCTAAAATATGAGCACCTGCTGCCTCAAGCTCCTTGGCCATATTTGTATAGTATTTCAGATCATATTTGCTGCGGGATGGGTCATGAATATCTCCTGTGTAGCAAATGGCTGCTTCAGCCAGCTTACCGCTTTGACGAACCGCATCAATCGCAACGCGCATTCCCTCAACCCAGTTTAAGCTGTCAAATACGCGGAATACATCAATCCCCGCTTGCGCAGAACTTTCAACAAACTTTTGGATTACATTGTCTGGGTAGTTCGTATACCCAACTGCATTAGATGCACGCAGCAGCATTTGGAACAAAACGTTCGGAACGCGCTTGCGAAGCTGCAATAATCTTTCCCATGGATCTTCTTTTAAGAAACGGTACGCCACATCAAACGTTGCGCCGCCCCACATTTCCATTGAGAACAAATTCGGCAGCAAATGAGCAGTAGGCTCGGCAATGTTTTTCAAATCCTGCGTACGAACTCTCGTCGCCAATAACGATTGATGCGCATCACGGAATGTTGTATCAGTAAGCAATACTTTCTCTTGCTCCTGCACCCATTTTACTAAACCGTCAGCACCGCGCTCATCCAGGATGTTTTTCGTTCCTGTCAATGATTCTGCATAATCAAATTTCGGCACGCGCGGCTCAACGAAAATTGGCTTTTCGTTTTTACCGATACCCGGGAAGCCGTTAACGGTAATCGATCCGATATATGTTAGCATTTTCGTCCCGCGGTCTTTTCTTTTCGGGAATACGAACAATTCCGGTGTTGTATCAATAAAAGAGGTATTATATTCTCCAGATAAGAAATTTGGATGCTTGACTACATTTTCCAGGAACGGAATATTCGTTTTAATACCACGAATACGGAATTCCTTCAGGTTTCGTCCCATTTTTGCAGCCGCTTGCTCAAATGTAAGTGCCCATGTTGTTACCTTTACAAGTAAAGAATCATAGTACGGCGTAATGAGCGCACCTTGAAAGCTGTTTCCTGTATCTAAACGTACCCCAAAGCCGCCGCCAGAACGATATGCCATAATTCTTCCTGTATCTGGCATAAAATTATTAAGCGGATCCTCGGTAGTTACGCGTGATTGAATTGCGTAGCCGTGCGTTTGAATTTTATCCTGATGCGGAATAGCAATTCTGTCACTATGTAATGCATAGCCATCTGCAATTAAAATTTGCGTCTGAACAATGTCGACTCCCGTAATCATCTCTGTAATTGTATGCTCTACTTGAATACGCGGATTTACTTCGATGAAATAAAATTTATCATCTTTTACAAGAAACTCTACTGTTCCTGCATTGATATAACTCACATTTGCTGATAATTTGACAGCCGCTTCACAGATTTCATTGCGCAAGCCTTCTGAAAGAGAAACGCTCGGTGCTACTTCAACAACCTTCTGATGACGACGCTGTACGGAGCAATCCCTCTCAAACAGATGCACAACATTGCCGCTCTTATCAGCAAGAATTTGTACCTCAATATGCTTTGGATTTTCTACAAACTTCTCTACATATACTTCATCGCTTCCAAAAGCAGCCTTTGCTTCGGATTTTGCACGATCATATGCTTCCTGTAATTCAGAAGGCTCGCGAACAATACGCATTCCGCGGCCACCGCCGCCAAGAGCTGCCTTAATGATAATCGGATAATCATATGTTTTGGCAAAGCTTTCTACTTCTTCTAAGCTTTCTATAGGACCATCACTTCCCGGAATAACAGGTATACCGGCAGCTAGTGCTTGTCCCCTTGCTTTCACCTTATCCCCGAACATATCTAGATGTTCGCTCTTTGGTCCGATAAAAACAATTCCCTCTTCCTCACAGCGTCTTGCAAATTGAATATTTTCAGATAAAAAGCCGTAACCTGGATGAATTGCATCCACACTGTTACGTTTGGCAATTGCAATAATTCCTTCGATATCAAGATATGCATCAATCGGTTTTTTGCCTTCCCCTACTAAATACGCCTCATCCGCTTTATAACGGTGATAGGAACCGGCATCTTCTTTCGAGTAGATCGCAACAGTCCGCAATCCGAGTTCTGTACACGCGCGGAACACACGAATCGCGATTTCACCGCGGTTTGCAACTAATACTTTTTGAATGTTCTGCAGCTTTCTCATACATTCTCCCCTTTTCTTGCTGTTTGTTGGAACACATTTCAATTATCATACACCATTTTTCAGAATTTGATAAGTTTTCTGTATCATTCATTTCACACATGAAGTATAACACACATATCGAAAGGTAACCACAAAAAAGCATATAATTTTCAGAAAATTATGACATACCATTCTTCTAAAAACAACATAAAAAGACAATTAATAACAAGTTTCACAGTATATTTATCATGATAATGCATTGTTTCTTTACATAGGGTTATGTTTTTTAGACAAAGGCATTCATAAAAATAACAATAATTTTTTACATTTTTTTCTTGTTTACGCTATTATCTGTTATAGCATTTTTTATAACCAAAGATGGAACAAGCACAATGACACAGATGAAGTAAGGTTTTCATATATTTTGGTCAAAGAAGGCGATTTAACTGCAAAGAGCTGGTAACAGAAGTAAATCGATATCCGACCAAGCTCGCCAATTGGCGAAGACAGAGGCGTAATTGCATTTACACTGTATTTCTACAATTGCCGGCTCCGTCGAATTGGCTTCTAGCTGGGAATGCACAGTAAAAAAGGCTTTGTATCTTTGTACAAAGCCTTGAGCTATCAAATATGCCTTACTTCACTACCACCAGATGCGGTTTTTGCGGTGCCGGTTGTTTCGTACGCTTTTCCTGTGCCTTCACCTGACTAGCAACATTCGCTAAAATTCCCATCGCCATTAAATTTGCTACCAAGGAACTGCCGCCGCTGCTGACAAATGGAACAGGCACACCCGTGAGTGGCAGCAGCCCTGTCACGCCGCCGACGTTAACAATCGTTTGAATGCCGATCATACTCCCTACACCAATCGCAAGCATACTGCCAAATGGATCTTTACATCGCTGGGCAATCTTGAAAGCTTTAAGTACGATGAGCGCCAAAGACGCAAGGATAACGGTTACACCTAAAAATCCCAGCTCTTCCGATACAATAGCCATAATAAAATCTGTATGCGGCTCTGGCAAATAACCGTATTTTTGTACGCTGTTACCCAGTCCCAAACCTTTGATGCCTCCTGATGCAATTGCAATAAAAGAGTTGATTATATGAAAGCCTTCTCCTTGTGGATCTTGGAATGGATTGAAGAAGGTTTGAATCCGGCTATATTGCTCCTTAGTCAAACCAAACATGACAATGAGACAGATAAGAGGCACCCAAACAATAGATGTAAGAAGCAGCCTCTTTATCCATACATCCACGCGAATACCCGAACAAAAAATCATCATTCCCACGATTGCAGCAATAAGCATGTCTGTTCCTAAATCAGGCTGCATTTTAATAAGAACAAGCACAGTAAACAAAAACCCCCATGTTCCAATCTTGCTTCGTCCTGCTATTCTACCTTGTTCATGCCATTTTGCAAAAAAACGGGCCAACACAATAATGATGCACAGCTTAATCAACTCAGACGGCTGTGTGCCCCATAGCCATGACTTCGCATTGTTCACAACTCTACCAAACACCAACACAAGAAGCAGGACAAATGTCCCTCCTGCATATATTGCAACAGCCACAATTTTCTTTTTCCAAACATGATACGGAACAGACGCAAGCACGACAAACAAAAGAAACCCCATAATTAGCGATCTCAACTGCGAGAGGAAAAACTGGTCGCTCGCATAGCCATACTTCGCAATAGCGACAATGGAACTGGCACTATATACCATAATAATCCCAAGCGTGCAAACTATCAGCAGCGGAAGCAATAAAGTATAATCGAATGACTTCCATGCTCGTTTCATCGAATTCCCCCTTTCTCCAGTCATTTTATATGTTGTATTCCATAAAAAAATCGTGTATTCCTTCCCCCTCCAGAGGACATCCATTCTTCAGCTATGTATAATTTTTTTTAAAAAAACTCGTCGATTGGCGAGCCCTGCCCCCGGGCGAAGACAGAGACGTAGCCCTACTTACACTGTATTCCTACAATCTCCGACTACGTCGAGTTGGCTCTTAGCTGGAAATGTATTCCTACAATCTCCGACTACGTCGAGTTGGCTCCTAGCTGGAAATGTATTCCTTCCTACAGTGACACAAAAGAGCTCGAGCCTTGTTCGGCCGAGCTCCTCATATACATTATGGTTGATTTTTCGTAAATGCCTCATGCAGGGCAGATAACTCACGCTCAAGCTCCCCTAAAATCTCCTTACCTTGTGCTTCTTCAATTAAGCCAAGTCTAACGGCAAAGTCGACTTCGCGGGACAACCCGAACATTTGCGTATCCAGCACCTCCTCGTACAATGGACATTGAGGCATTGTCAGATGATCCATTTGCACATGAATGAGCTTTAAAATTTTTTCTGCATCAGCTTTTAGAAGGGCAAGAGCCTTATCCTGATGATTCGTTACCGTCTCAGACGCCAAATTGGTTCCCTCCGTTTCCGTCCAACTCTCCTATCTCTTAATATTATAGATAGTTTTGGCAAATTGCAATAGAAATCTTTCCTGCGACCTTAGCAGATGACAACTGTTTCTATCCCTATTATACTGAAACATGGGAGTAAAAAACAAATGGGGGCGTTATTATGACGAATGAAATTTTATTAATAAACGGAAACGTTAAGTTTTCGATTACATTGGACCCTAGTGTTTGGATTTTTGATGATCGGAAAGTAGATTTGTGCACATACTTTAACGAGCCAAGATTGGAACAAAACCAACTTGAGCAATATACAAAAAGCGCTGCAGAGCATTGGGATCGTGAAATTCGTGAAGGAGCTGCGTTCCCTCCGATTCAACGCAGCGTCACAAAGTTTGAAAAGGAAAAAATGATTACCGGGACATTTGCAATGCCGCTGCATCCATTTTTACAAAACGCAGAGATCAACGAGGGAGCACACGCAGTCGAGATTCATACAGAAACAAAGGTTTATACCCTCACCTTACAAGATGCAATGCAAGCTATTCTCGGCTTTTCGAAGGACGGTAAACCGCTCCGCGAAGATGGTCCAGTTCACCTATATTTCGGAGACGGCTCTAACGTGAATAACCCCATCGTTCAAGTCCGCCGATTTACTGTGTTGTAAAGAAAAGCGGACAAGGCCCGCCTTTTATGGCAGCGTAGGGGTGAGCCGGAGTAAAAGGCGCTTTTTGCCTTTTGCGAAGGTTCAGCTTGGAGTCTGCCATTTTGGACCTTGGGAGCTGGACATCATCCCGAAAAGTTAGACTTTCTTATCTTAATAAAGAAAACTCGCCGATTGGCGAGCCCTGCCCCCCGGGCGAAGACGATTCAAAGAAGCTTTCCTTGTGTTCTTCCCCACAAAAGTCGCTTTTTGTGGGGAAGGTGATTGGACTGCGAAGGGCTGGGGCTTGATAACACCCAAAAAGTGCGGCTTCTTACAGTAAATCAGCGGCTAACTGCGCAAGGCTAGAGCGTTCACCTTTGACGAACTTCACATGTCCGCTTATTTTTTGCTCCTTAAACTTCTCCACCACGTAGGTAAGACCGTTATTGTATTCATCAAGATACGGATGGTCAATTTGCTGCGGGTCGCCCATCAGCACAATTTTACTTCTTTCTCCAACGCGTGTTAAAATCGTTTTCACTTCATGCTTCGTTAAATTTTGCGCCTCATCAATAATGATAAATTGCTCAGGTATGCTGCGACCGCGAATATACGTTAACGCCTCTACTTCAATGGACCCCATGCCTGCTAGGATAGCATCCAGCTCTCCTGGCTTTTTCGTGTTAAACAAATATTCGAGATTATCGTAAATGGGCTGCATCCACGGACGCAGTTTTTCTTCCTTCTCTCCTGGCAAATAGCCAATGTCTTTTCCTACCGGTACAATCGGGCGGGCTACAAGAAGCTTTTTATATAGGCCTAAATCCTCCGTTTGCATCAAGCCTGCCGCCAATGCAAGCAATGTTTTTCCAGTTCCCGCTTTTCCAATCAGCGTAACAAGCGGGATATCCTCTCGCAGGAGAAGTTCCATCCCCATAATTTGTTGGACGTTGCGCGGGCGAATCCCCCAAATTTGTTCATTAGGAAACACTAGCTTTTTTACCTTTTTGCCCGTATGATCAACAATTCCAATCGCAGATCCTGATCCGCCAAGCGAATCCTTCATAAGCACAAATTGATTTGAATAAAATGGATGATTTGCAATTTCAGAAACAGGAAGCTCCCCTTTTTCATAAAAACGATTGAGCAGCTCTTTTTGTATGTAAAATTCTAAGAAGCCCGTGTATATATTATCGACTTCAATCACGCGGTCGCTTAAATAATCTTCCGCCTGTAATCCGAGGGCATCAGCTTTTACGCGTACGAGCACGTCCTTGCTCACAAGAATGACCGGTCTTCCGTTTTCCTTCGCTTGCTCTTCAAGCGATAAATTCTTTGCCACTGCTAAAATACGGTTGTCGTTCGTTTTTTCCACAAAAATATCTTGCAGCTGAACGAACGAGCGGTGGTTCAACTCGATGCGGAATGTTCCTCCATTTTCGAGTGGGATACTGTCATGCAGCTTACCGATCTCTCGGAATTTGTCAATCAACTTTGAGACGTAGCGTGCATTTCGACCGACCTCATCCATGTAACGTTTCTTAGAATCTACTTCTTCTAGTACGACTGCCGGTATAACAACCTCGTTATTATCGAACGAAAATAGTGACAACGGATCTTGCAAAAGCACATTCGTATCGAGAACATAGATTTTACTCAATCTGTTACCCCCTGACTCCACCATAGTTTGTAGAACAAGGGTTTCATCCATACAGGCTATGGACGAACCGTTGTTATTAATATATGAACCGTACCTACAAGATAGAATGACAAAAACGGAAACTTTCCTCATTTCAGTGACAAAAAAGGACGAACACATCTGCTGTCCGCCCTTATATACACTACAGTGCTTGTATGGCTGATAACACTTGGCTGTCGAGTTTCGCCGCCGCACGCGCATCATATGTTTTTTCATACTTCGGTTCTACAGAAATTTTGGAACCATAAAACATTACGTCCCTTACTTCCTCAATCGCAATCTCAACTAGCGCCAGCTTTAGCGGTACACCTTCCATGCGATCCGCTTGAATGCTTGCTTTGCCGCTGATAGAATAGACGGATTCATTCGCAATCACATTTAACGTAACAGCACCATTGCTGCGCACGTTTTCGACGATACGGGAACGTTGATCAACCGCAAAACGAACAGAAGCTTCATTCATCGCATACACCCAAGAAATCGCGCTCACGTTCGGAGTCCCTTTTTCAAAATCAATGGTCGCAATCGTTACAATGCGTTCTTCCTGAAGAGCTTGAATTAACTCTGCTGTTAGTACAGGTTCTACTATGTTTGCCATGTTTCCACCCCCCATGTTTATTAAGTTCGCTTTCCCCCGCTCATTCCCTCCTGCCTGAGAAGGAATGAATCGGCTGAAATGAGATTATCTATGCCGTTATTGAGAAGTTAACGCTTGCTGTATATTTATCATACCCTGCTTTGTGAATATTGAAAATATTTATTTTATACATCTCGGTATAAACCGCTATCGCTTTCGTGATATACTGAATACAACATCATTTGGTTTTCGAGGTGACAATAATGAGAGTAAAGTGTATTTTATGCGATACAATTGAAGCGCTTCGTGACGAAGACCCGCAGGCAAAACGGCTGCGCAATCGTCCGATTCATACATATATGTGCAAAGGCTGCCATGACCGAATTTCTGAGCGTACAGCCCAACGTATAGAGACAGGAGCTTTCCGTTTATATAGCGGCAAGAAAATGGAAGAGGATTGGTAGAGTAAAGGTGGGGATGTGGACCGGACTTTGGAGCGGAACCATTCCCCACGAACCAAAACAAAGGAACTTCTACAGCACTCGAAGTTCCTCAAATATATGTTAGTAATTTTGAAACTTCTCCGGTTCCCGCTCCATTTGCTCTAAAAAACAATCAATCAGTTCTGTTGGAAAGCGCGTTGACTTGGTCTGCCCTTCCTTCGTATACGTAACAAGGTACATCTCCTCGTCCTTCTCAATTGTAACCTGTTCCACACCATGGTCCTTCTTGAGCACACCATCAAACAGTTCATAGGTTTCCTGTGCAGCCCCGTCGTTTGGTCTTGCCTCTGCAATCATTTTAATCGTAAGCCAGTTATATAATGCATCTTGTAATGATTTCATTCCCTACGCTCCCTTCGCCTGCTCTTTTTTCGCCTGATGTAAGCGGATTTTATAAATACCGAGAATGATCGCAGCAATGACCAACCCTTCTGCAATCGGTAAAAAAACTGCAAAAAAGGTTAATACAGAGCAACCGAGAACGAGTGATATGTAAACAACAACATTTTTAAGCAACGGCAGCTTACGGGCAAAACCGAGATTAAATACGATAATACTTAACACAATTACAGTGGCATATAAAAGCCACATGCCTGTCTCTGGGTTATCCCCCACGTCATACAGCCTTGCGAAAAAAGTCATTCTCTCCAGCATGCTTCGCTTCCTCCCCTTATGTATTCATTCTATTCTTAGAGTACATGGAGGAACCGTCCCTGTCTAGCGAAAACGCATTCTCTTCCAGCCTGACCATGAAAAAAAAAGGATTGGAAAACTCACCATAAATCTTTTCTTGTTAGATAAGAAAAAAAGGAATACACTGTATCTATAGTTGAAACCTACACTGCATATACATCCAAACGTGTTGGTCATAAAGGAGGAGAAGCAAAGATGATTTTTCGCTTTATGCTAACTGGATTTTTTTCACTGACTGCTGTATCGTTAATGGGATATCAACTGATTCAAATTGGGCATGCTTTGGCAGACCTTTTTCATAAAGGATCATAATATAACATAAACAAAGCCTCCAGAAAAATCTGGAGGCTTTGTTTATGTTTTTTCTGCAGTTTCCTGCAAAATCTCCCTTTAGAAATGCTCATAGGGAGGAGCAGGGGCTTCAACGAATACGCTCCGCTGAGCCCCGTCCACTTTTCAGATTAAGCTTGTTCTGCGTATTTCTTCTTCTTCGCTGCTCTTTCACGTTCATTTTTATCAAGAAGTTTTTTGCGCAGACGGATGGATTGCGGTGTAATTTCGCAATATTCATCATCATTCAAATATTCAAGCGATTCTTCCAGCGTCATGATGCGAGGCTTTTTCATTGTTGTTGTTTGATCTTTGTTCGCTGAACGAATGTTTGTCGCTTGTTTTACTTTTACAACGTTTACTGTTAAATCATTCTCACGAGTATGTTCACCAACAATCATACCTTCATACACTTCCGTACCCGGCTCCACAAAAATAGTACCGCGGTCTTCTACTCCCATAATGCCATAAGAGGATGCTTTTCCAGCTTCCATTGACACAAGCACACCTTGACGGCGGCCGCCCACTTGACCTGGCTGCATTGGCTGATAGCTATCGAACGTATGATTTAAAATACCATAGCCGCGCGTTAGTGTCATAAAGTCTGTAGAATAACCAATTAAACCGCGTGCAGGCACCATGAAGACTAGACGCACTTGGCCGCTGCCATTATTGATCATATCGAGCATCTCACCTTTACGCTCTCCCATAGACTCAATAATAGATCCAACATTTTCTTCTGGCACATCGATTTGTACACGCTCTATCGGCTCACAGCGTACGCCATCAATCTCACGGATAATAACTTCAGGTTTAGACACCTGTAGCTCGTATCCTTCACGGCGCATATTTTCAATAAGGATGGATAAATGCAGCTCTCCACGCCCAGAAACAACCCAAGCATCTGGAGAATCCGTATTTTCTACGCGCAAGCTCACATCTGTTTGCAGCTGAGCACGAAGACGCTCTTCAATTTTTCGCGCTGTTACAAACTTTCCTTCCTTACCTGCAAACGGACTGTTGTTGACAAGGAATGTCATTTGCAATGTTGGCTCATCAATGCGCAGTACTGGAAGAGCTTCTTGGTGTTCGAATGGACATACTGTTTCTCCAACGTTAATATCCTCCATACCAGAAACTGCTATTAAATCTCCAGCTTTTGCTTCCTGTACCTCTTCACGCTTTAAGCCGAAGAAACCGAAGATTTTCGTTACGCGGAATTGCTTCACGCTGCCGTCAAGCTTCATTAACGCTACCTGCTGTCCAACCTGCATTGTACCGCGGAATACGCGGCCAATTCCAATACGACCAACATAGTCATTGTAGTCAAGAAGCGCAACTTGGAATTGCAACGGTTCTTCGCTATTGTCGACAGGTGCTGGGATATTCTCAACAATTGTATCAAATAACGACTTCATATTTTCTTCTTGGTCAGCCGGGTCTGAACTTAGGCTCGCTGTACCGTTAATACCAGAAGCAAAGACAACCGGGAACTCCAATTGCTCCTCATTCGCGCCAAGCTCGATAAATAAGTCTAACACTTCATCAACCACTTCTTCTGGTCGTGCAAAGTCACGGTCAATTTTGTTTACAACAACGATTGGTGTTAAATTTTGCTCAAGCGCCTTTTTTAGAACAAAGCGCGTTTGCGGCATGCAGCCTTCATACGCGTCCACAACTAGCAATACGCCGTCAACCATGCGCATAATACGCTCTACCTCGCCGCCGAAGTCCGCATGTCCTGGTGTATCCAAAATATTAATGCGTGTACCATTATAATTAATCGCGGTATTTTTTGCTAAGATTGTAATCCCGCGTTCTCTCTCTAAATCATTGGAGTCCATTGCGCGCTCATCCACATGTTCGTTTGAACGAAACGTCCCCGCTTGGCGTAGCAATTGGTCGACAAGCGTCGTTTTTCCGTGGTCAACGTGGGCGATGATCGCGATATTTCGTAAATCTTCTCGTTTTTTCAATCTGTCCAGCTCCTACTATTCATCTTTTTAACCCTTTCTATTATAAGAGCGAACCCGACTAACTTGCAACCAAGATCATATAAAGAAAACAGATCGAACATGAATCCCTAGCTTTTTTCAAACAAAAAAGATCGTTACTCACTTGCAGCCGGTCCCTCTCATGGCATCTTTAGCCAAAATATACAAGGAAATTTTATATTCGCAGCCTAAAATCCATTGTTTTCTCATAATTGTGTACAGTACAATATACAAGGAGGGTGAAAATATGGAACAACTTCAATATCGCTTTTTAATTCTGGCTGTGATTGCTGTTATCTTTATGACTGGCATCGGCATTATGATTGCCGAACAAAGCACCATTGGTACAATTGCTTGTGTAATCGGCCTACTCGTAACAATGGGATATGGTTTTGCAACAAAACGAAAGCTTCGCAAGGGATAATTTCTGTGAACTCACAGAAATTATCCCTTATGTGAATTGTTTCCGTTTCAATGGGATTGTATAAATAGAATGTGTACCTTTTCAATAAGGTTCTCATACTGTTTAGCTTGTATGAATAAGAATTTCCTTCCAACACCTACCTAAACAGGAAAAGGGAGCATACGATACATTCGCATGCTCCCTTTCCTATCTCACACTTTTAAGAAAATATCAGGACAACTACGCCTCTGGCTTCACCCAAGAGCGGGGCTCACCAATCGGCGAGTTTTCTTTACACTGTAGGAAAATATAAATTTCCAGCTGAAAGTCGATTCGACGTAGGCGGAAATTTTAGGAATACAGTATAAGGGCAACTACGCCTCTGACTTCGCCCAAGAGCAGGGCTCGCCAATCAGCGAGTTTTCTTTATCCTTTTACGTATTCAATTACTTGCTCGTAAACTCCTGGCTTCGCCACTAATACGCTGCTTTGACCCACTAGGCCTAGTGGGTCTCCAGCAAACGTGGTAATGATTCCACCTGCCTCTTGTACAATGACCGCACCGCCGCCAAAATCCCAAGGCGACAAACGAGGGGTTATATAAGCGTCTAGTCTGCCTGTTGCCACATACACAATCTCAAGCGCTGCGCAGCCATAGGAGCGCGTGCCTCTTGCACGGCGCACAAGCTCTGCCATTTTCCTATGATCCAGCCTTCGATTTTCGGTAAGCCACGTCGCGTTCACAGCAACAACACCTTCTGATACCGAGCCTGGCTCAAGCTTTGGAATTTCTATTCCATTGCAATATGCACCTTCTCCTTCTAATGCATGATACAGCTCATCATGAACGGGATCATACACAAGACCGATTTTCCCAACACCGTCATGGTATACACCGATTGAAATGGCGAAATTCCGCTTTTGGTGCACAAAATTCATCGTCCCATCAATTGGATCAATGAGCCATACCGTTCCATCTGAAGAGGTGATATCATCTCCATAGCCTTCCTCTCCCAACACACGATGGTTCGGATACGTGCTTTGGATTTTCTCAATAAAAAACTGTTCAATTTGCCGATCCATATTTGTCACAAGGTCAGAGGCATTCGATTTTGTTTCAATCAAAAGGGAGTCTTTTAAGGAAGAAACGAGCAGGCCTCCTGCTTCCTTCGTCCATTGCTTCGCATGAGCGTCTATCTTTTTCCATATCTCTTGCATGAGTCCACACTCCAGTCTATACTGTTCACAGAAAAAACGAACCTTGTTAAGAGGTTCGCACCAAATGCTGGTTTATACATACGATATTATTATGCTTCTAGGCGGATCATTTCAAGTCGTAATACTTCTAACTTTTTTTTGCATTCTTCCTTTTTTGTTTCGTCATTTTCCATCATTGCATCGTATAACGTTGCTAGCTCGTAATCCAGCTCCAAACGCAATACTGGAATTCTTTTTTCTGCATCAGTTCGTTTTAGTGCATTAATCACCTGTCTCATTTCTATTTGCCTCCTCCCAGTTTTTAGTTTGCCCATGACCTAGAATCTGCTCAATTTTCTGATATTTTGTTTTATATCATATTATGTGGGATAAATCCTCTATGCAACAAATTTGTATTTTTACCTATATTTTTTTTGAGCGTTCCTTTTTATGAATGGTACAAGCTATGCTAGAATAAAAAAGCAACTTTTATTTTGTGGGGGAAAACATATGAAACAAACAAACTTGCAACTACAAGATTTTGCCGCGTTCTCGGTGGATGGACTCGAGGAGCGTATGACAGAAATCATCACACATATACGTCCGAAGCTTGAGGCAATTGGCGAGCATTTTGTCCCGTTCCTTACAAAAGAAACAGGCGAGACGTTCTTCTATCATGTCGCAAAACATGCGCGCCGTACTGTCAATCCTCCGAAGGATACTTGGGTCGCATTTGCTGCAAACAAACGCGGCTATAAGATGATGCCTCATTTTCAAGTAGGCCTTTGGGGAACACATGTTTTTATTTATTTCGGTTTAATCTATGAATGTCCAGAAAAGGCTGATTATGCCGCAGCCTATTTAGAACACCTAGAAGATATTTACACATCTGTACCGGGACAATTTGTCTGGTCTATCGATCATACAAAGCCTGACGTGTCTTTGCACAGTGCTTTAACAAAGGAAGCTTTGCAAATTATGTTAGAACGCCTTGCCAAGGTGAAAAAGGCCGAATTGCTTGTTGGCGTTCATCTTTCAAAAGAAGAAGCTTTGCAGTTAGATAATGAATCCTTTTTACAGCGTATACAAGATACGTTTGCAACACTCCTCCCCCTTTACAAAGTAAGCCGAAGATAGCATAAAACGGACAATGAGTGCATTGTCCGTTTCTTCGATGTTGTATCATTATAGCACTTACTTTATTATATTTCAAAATATTTTTTAAATTCTAACAATTTACGTATCTATTGTTACATTTTCACTACATCGGCATCTTCTATATCCTTCGCCCGTTGCATCACACGATAACAGGAATATGTACTGATCTCTTCAAACTCTCCGCACAGTTTTTTCTCCTCAGCCTTACTTGGTACAATCTCCTTGAAACGACGATATGCATCCATTAATGCTGCACGCTTAATTCCTTTTTCATACGCCTGTTCTACCGCTTCATAAAAGCGGATTGCATCAACGATTTCATCAGTCGACCAATCGTAGGCGAGGGGGTATTGATACTCCATCTTATCACCTCATTTGTTGTTCCATCTTCCTGCTGTTTGTGGCGCCTAAATTTCTCTGCATTCATTTTGTGCAACTTTAGCTTCCATTATTATTCCCATCATATGAATGCCCACACAAATTCCTCATTTGAACCGCCTCTACAAACGCCTCGGATAATCTGCTTGTACCCTCTATCTTACTTGCATTATGCATATAGAGTCAAACAAACAGCTGCGACATACAGCCTTCTACATAGCGCCTATTGCTTTAAAGAAAACTCGCTGATTGGCGAGATCTGCCTTTGGGCGAAGACAGAGGCGTAGCCCTACTAATACTTTATCCCTAAAACTTCCCACTACGTCGAATTGGCTTCTAGCTAGAAATTTATACTTTCTTAAAGTGTAAGAAAAACGGGCCTTGGGAGCTAGACATCACCCCGAAAATTTATGCCTTCTTAAAGTGCGAAAAACGTACAGCTGCCGGGAAGATTTTTTAAAATTTGTTTCACCGTTTTCTTCCTAATATAAAAAAACAAATCGGTTACAGCAATTTGTATATACATCCACTGATATAGGTGATATAATTCATTTGTTTTGTATCGAATGACAAGTATTTGTTCAGATAAAAAGTTGTATAAACCGACTCCCGTTCTCTAATGGACATGAAACAGATCGGGAATAAAACTTTGAAAAAGGGGTGTATAAGTTGTCCCAATATGAAACACCGTTGTTCACTTCTCTAGTTGAACATAGCAAAAAAAATCCTGTTCAATTTCACATTCCAGGGCATAAAAAAGGGCAAGGAATGGATCCGGAATTCCGGGAATTTATTGGGCAAAACGCATTATCGATCGACTTGATCAATATCGCGCCACTTGACGATCTTCATCATCCGAAAGGAATGATTAAGAAAGCGCAGCAGCTTGCTGCCGAAGCATTTGGCGCAGACCATACATTTTTCTCAGTACAAGGAACAAGCGGCGCCATTATGACGATGGTTATGAGCGTTTGCGGACCGGGGGATAAAATCCTCGTACCTCGCAACGTGCATAAATCCGTTATGGCGGCCATTATTTTTTCTGGAGCACGGCCTATTTTCATTCATCCTGAGATTGATCCAACTTTAGGCATTTCTCACGGCATGACGATTGCGTCTGTAAAAAGAGCATTAGAAGAGCACCCGGACGCAAAAGGATTACTTGTTATCAATCCCACATATTTTGGATTCGCAGCGGATTTAAAGCATCTTGTTGAAATTGCTCATTCTCACGGTGTTCCTGTTCTCGTCGATGAAGCGCACGGTGTTCATATTCACTTTCACGAGGATTTGCCGATGTCAGCGATGCAAGCAGGGGCTGACATGGCAGCGACAAGCGTTCATAAGCTTGGGGGCTCATTAACACAAAGCTCGATCCTGAATGTAAAAGAAGGACTCGTAAACGTGAAGCATGTACAAGCTATCATTAGTATGCTTACGACAACATCTACATCATATATTTTACTTGCTTCTTTAGATGCGGCGAGAAAACAGCTTGCAACAGAGGGAAAAAGACTCCTTGCTGAAACAATTCATCTGGCGCAACGCGTGCGAAAACAAGTGAACGAGATCCCTTATTTATATTGTCCGGGCAAAGAGCGCCTTGGGACAGACGCAGCTTTCGATATGGATCCGACAAAGCTCATCGTTTCAGTGAAGGACTTAGGGATTACCGGACATGACGCAGAGCTTTGGCTGCGTGAGAAATATAATATTGAAGTGGAAATGTCAGACTTATATAACATCCTCTGTTTGATTACCATAGGAGACACAGACGAAGAAGCAAATCTTCTTGTACACGCACTCCAAGATTTATCAGATACATGTAAGCATCAAGCAGAAGAAGGAACCGAAATCAATGTAGAAATACCTGACATTCCCGTCTTAGCACTTTCTCCTCGCGATGCATTTTATTCAGAAGCGGAAACTGTTCCATTTGAGGAGGCAGCAGGACGTATTATTGCTGAATTCGTTATGGTCTATCCGCCTGGTATTCCAATTCTTACACCTGGAGAAATTATTACAGCCGAAAACCTGGAATATATTCAAAAGAACCTCAAAGCCGGTCTTCCTGTACAAGGACCGGAAGATATGGAATTAAAAACGCTCCGAGTAATTAAGGAATATAAACCGATTGTATAAAGAAAATTCGCCGAAATGATATTTGAGAGCGCTAGAAACCTCCATATCGGCCGTTTGCAAACTTTTACTATACATTCCCGTTAAAGCGGGGAAAAGCCCTCTGTCAAAGCAGAGGGCTTTCTATTTTGTATTGTAGGAAAGTATAAATTTCCAGCTGGAAGCAGATTCGACGTAATCAGAAATTTTAGGAATACAGTATAAGTAGGACTACATCTCTGTCTTCGCCCAAAGGCGGGGCTCGCGAATCGGCGAGTTTTCTTTACAATATCTAGATCTTGGCTGGCAAGCTATTGCGCGTACTCGAACATATTCCTCACCGTTCTTTCTCCTTTGTCATATTCTATTAAGAAATTTAACAATATGGGGTGGGATTATGTCATGATTGTAATTGGTCGTTCTATTGTACACCCTTATATAGCAGACGATACGGAGCCTTTTTTTAAAACTAAGCAGGAAGTATTAACATTGCTGACGAGCAATCAAGAAGTGTATACGTATCAATCGTTACAAGAGCTTTCATTTGACTTGAATTTCCGCGTTAACCTTATTCTTTCGTGCATCGAGCTATTTAACAGCGGTATACAATTTCGCATCTTTGAAGAATCCTACTGCAATGAGGCATTTTGGCAGCGTACCAGACTGGGAGGCTTTCAGCTTCGATCGGGAGCACTTCCGTCCCTCGCTATTCGTGATATCTTTACAAACGGCAAGAAATATGGAACAGAATGTGCAACCGCCATGATCATCCTTATCTATAAAGCTCTCTTGAGCGTATACAACGAAGAAACATTTAATACGCTGTTTGCAAATCTTCTATTATACACATGGGACTATGACCGCGATTTGCGTCTTATTACGAAAACAAGTGGCAACGTCCTTCCAGGAGACTTAGTTTACTTTAAAAACCCTCAAGTAAATCCAGCTGAAATGCATTGGCAAGGAGAGAATACGATTTACTTAGGCGATACATTGTATTACGGTCACGGCGTAGGAATTCGTACAAAAAAACAAGTGATAGACCACCTAAATGCACACCGCATTCCAAACGCTTTTCTCTCCGCCTATTTAACGGATTTAGTGACAAGACTCGACCATCGGGTTATGAGCCAATATGCTTCGCCAGAGAAGCTTCAGACGAACATTGCGCTTACCCCAATCCGCGACGATGCGGTAATTGCTACAATCGGACACACTACCGCAGTGTATTAAAAGGCTAGCTAAGCTACAACCACAGCCCATGAGACGCGATTTGGGCCTGATTTACTTACAGTTAGATTTTCTATGCTCTTCAGTACGAAAGCTCAGAACTTCTTTGAAAATCACTAACAAAACTATTCAAAAATAAAAAGAAGCTAAGTGGTCATCGCCATCAACTTTAGCACAGTGCACCCGATGCCACAGGCATCGGGTGCACTTTTTTAAAAAAACTTGAGTAAAACTCTATATTTTGGACATACTCAAATACAGCTTCCTTCTGTCACATGTTTTATGCGGCAACAGGGAGTTGAGCCGTTGATTTTTCTATTAAGCCTAGGATTTCAAATGGCGTTGCTTTTTGATACCGCCGTGCTTTCTTCCCATTCTTACTTACATCTTGAAAGAGCCTGCTAAGCACTGAAACAGGATGTTGAAAGGTACAGAATAGTGCGGCGTGTATTCTTACTAGATACACTTGTACCATATAGGCACATTTAAACTCACTCGTTTCCTTCTGGTGCTTCTCCCACAAAAGTCTTCGCATTTGGTATGTGATGCTCGCCACTAGACATAAGCGTAAGAGCTGTCCATACAAATGACATTGAAACCTCTCTAACTTCATAGGTTTTACGGCGTGAATCCGAAAAATAGATTTCCACGTTTTGAAGAGAACTTCAACTTGCCATCGTAAAGAGTAGAAGGGATATACCTCTGTAGCTGGCAACTTTTCCGGAGAAGTGTTTGTAACTAAAAGATTCACCCTGCTTGCAGCCTTTGGCATCTTCTTTTTCATCTTCTTATGGTGTACCAGACGCTTGTCCCACTCGTCCTGTGTGAGACGATACAGAATCAACCTTGTTCGGTGCTTATACTCCAATCCAATATACACCTCTGGTAGTTCCACTGTTTCTCCCTCTTGTAAGTCTTTTGTTAATGCTTCTATGTTCAATAGGATCCAACTTCCGTCTTCGTCTTTTTGATATACTTGCGTGTTCCAACGAATTCTTGATATATAGTAGGCCTCACTTTCAGTGATGTGCTCCAAATCACCAATATAGTGATAACCAAGGTCGCGAAGTGCGAGGTCTCCAGCTTCTAATGTCTTTGTTCGCTTTTGTCCATATTTTGCATCACTGCTGACTCCATGGTCCACCTCAATCTCCATAAATTCTCCAGACAGAAGCTCATATTCTAATTGAATTTTTACTCCTGATTCAGAGCTCCCTCCACCATTCCCTCTATAGTTTGAAGCATAGGAAGCTGGAAGCTGAAAGGACGTTGAATCTAAAATACGGATGCGTGTAAAACGGCTAGATAACGGTGCACTGGGACACACCTTTTGCCGGAAGGCATGAAGAAACAGCTCTTTTAGGAATTGAACAGTCCGCTCATTCCAACGTTTATTGAGTGCTTCGGCTGATATACAGATACCTGTAGCCTCATTTAGTCTTGTACAAAGGTGGACCAAAGATTCGGAGCTAATTGTCTGACCGAGAAACACACAGAGCGATACTAGGTCCTGTGCCCGAAATTTTCGTTTTCGTTGAATCATACCTGTTTGATAGGCAAGTTCCTGTAGATGATTAACAGAGAATTTACTTCGGAATTCTTCACCAAGCATGCGTAATTCTTCAGCTAATGTGTACTTGTCTGTAGACATAAATTGGGACACCCTTCCATGCAGTACTGCATGGAAGGGTGTCCCAATTTCATTATTTTATGCATTTCCTTAAGTTGATGGCAATGAGCTAAGTGGTTAGCTTCTTTTTATTTTTCCGTATCCTCACAATATTTTTGATTACCTTTTACTCACATTAGGAATTTTTTAATCTTTTTATGATGACTTGGTAGATAATTGCTTTATCATCAAAATATGCGGAATTCCATCTTCCATAAATATACTTGAGGAAGTTTCATAACCAAGTTTTTTATAGAAACCTTCTGCCTGTGTTTGCCCGTGTAATTTAACTTTAGCTGTTCCTTTTTCTTCTGCAATTTCTTCTAACGTGTTAATAATTACTTTTCCAAGACCAAATTTACGGTAAGGCTCTAAGATACAAATTCTCTCTAACTTCCCGAAACCATCAACCCATCTGACCCGCCCAGTTCCAACAGGCCGTTCGTTATAATACACCAAAATATGTTCAGAATGTTCATTCAGTATATCAAATCCATCAAACTCATCCTCTAATGGTACGCCTTGTTCTTCAACAAATACTGCTTGTCGGATTTGACAAGCTTTTTTTAAATCTTCATTCAACGTTATTCTTTTTGCATACAACACTCTTCAGCTCTTTTCTAGATTTATTTAATGAGACCAGTCATAATTCCTGTACAGTCTTTTGATAGTATAAGCCATATCGTTTTTGTTGTAAATGCAACAAAATAACTTTGTTAAGGAGTGTTGTAAATGCAAGAAAGTCTTCGTGAAATTGGGATGATCGCCAGGACCTTAGATTCTATAAGCAATATTGAATTCAAGGAACTGGATCTTGGAAAAGAGGATACATAGCTTCTTGCTTTAAAGATGAATGGAATTTTTTTCATTAGTATAACCTAATTCTCTGTTTGCTTTTTCGAATGGTTAGGAAAGAGTGAACAATCTAAAAATCCTCCAGTAGCCTTTTTCTTTTTTTACGAACGATTGCATTCGTTCAAGAAGGAACAAAAACATACTGCGGAAAAATTTTCTGCGCAGCATGAAAAAAAGCCTGCGCTCGCAGGCTTTTAGGCTTCTTTCCGCTCTTCTCTTCCACGGCAATGACCGCAAGAACAACAATTTCCGTACAACACCGTTACCTTTTCATCTTCAAAATGTGCAATTGTTTTATCGCAAACTTGACATACAATTGTTCCCATCCTATATTCCTCCTGTACCATTCAGTTTCAATTTTTTGTAATCGCTTTATTTTATATCTACAGTATATTATGCAACATTCCCCCCGTCAATGACTATTTAGTATAACATAATTATTTTTTTAATCGAAATTATGATGAACATTAATTCCTTTCTTGCATTATATCTCAATCTATCTACATCCCTATTTGGTTCTTTTGAAAAGGGCATTTATTACTTGTGATAAGCGGACATGACGAAGCAGCTGCTTTGCCTTTGTATACCTCATTAGGATCGGAGGGGAAATGAATCATCAATGAGTAAACAAGGCAAATTTATTCATACTCAGTTTCCAAAGATGGATTTGGCAGGTAAAAGTGTAAAATATCCGCTACGTCCTTCGCTTCTTCCTCTGAAGGCAGACGGAACACCTCTCTTAGATGCTGCACATTCTCTAAATCATAAGGTCCAAGCAGACTGGATCGACCCGTTTGCATACAAATGACAAGCGGCTTACCGAAGAACATACTTGTATATACAATGCCGAAGTCATAGCGGATATCATTCGTTGTAAAACCGAGGAATCTTACCCTTCCTTGCTCTGATTCTTCATATAGCCTGTCGAACATTGTAATCCTCTCCTTCCTAAATTCGAGCGTTCTTCCTGTATATATGAACAAAGATAAGAAAATATGAACCCAGAATTGTCAAAAAATTTCAAGCAATGGTACAATAAAGAAAACTCGCCGACTGGCGAACCGTTAGGCGAAGACAGAGGCGTAGCCCTACTTATACTGTATTCCTAAAATTTCCGACTATGTCGAGTGAACTTTCAGCTGGAAATTTATACTTTCCTACAGTGTAGAGAAAAATCTCTTATATTTTCATATTTTTAAAAACAGGGGGAAATGCCATGCAGCATGCATTTATTAAGCTTGTACCAAAATCAGCAAAACAAGCAATCACATTAGAAGATGTGCAACAATTATTTATATATTATAAAAACATTACAGCTCAAACAGGAAAGCAGCTGAACTGGAACTATGAGGAGTCAGCATTCCCTTATGAAATCATCCAAACATCTGAGACAACACTGCATCTGAAATCGATTCATGATCGATACCGTTCTATCTATGTTGGTATCGGTGAAGAAAATGAACATCCTTTCGTGCAAATTACGCTTCCTGAAAGCGCTACATTTGGCGATAAGGGGAAAGCCAATGAATTCTGCCGTTACGTCGCAAAAAAGCTCGAAGCTGAGCTGCAGTTATTTAATGGACGAACCATGTATTTTTATAAACGATAAAACAAAGAAATCACCTGCTGAACGAGAAGAAACAGTGCGCTGTTTCGAAGTGTGAAAATGATTGCCATCTTTCTTCTTTGCAATATATAATGAGCCACCACATAGCAAAAATAAAGAAACATCAAAAATAATGCAATCTTTGCATAGAGCCTGTCCCGCTGTGACAGAGAGAGTACAATAACAAAGCTCATCCAAATGACGGTATGGAAAGCGGTAACGAGTACACCTTTCATTGTTTTAACCCCTTTACATGACTGGTTCTTTTTATGTATATGAGACTGTACTCATTTTAGAAGGAAAAAAGGAACAGACAGATTTGGAGTGCGTGTAAGCTCCAATGCCCTGCTGATCTCTGATCGGCAAACAACCCGCTAACAAAATGCACAGTCCTGGCAGAAGTCTATTCACAATGTTTCCCCTGCATAGGAGGCACCTTTTGCAAAATAATGAGAGCGGCTATTTTGCGGAGAGAGTGCACCGTAAAGGTAAACAAGCCTCCCCAAAGGTTCTACTTTCTTACTTCCAAAATCAAAACCACCCATGAGTGCGAATGGGTGGTTTTGATTTTGAAAAACTAACTCATCAACAAAAATCATCAAAAAGCTTTAGTGAATTCAATATAATTTAGTCCAGATAGTCTGGTTTTTTACAGCAGAAGAGGAAATAAAGCACAATATATTAAGAAAAAAACAAATATATTATACTATTTTTCCAATTGACTAATATAGTATAACACATTAAAATGTAGCTATATCAAGAAAGCGATTACTTGATAAAGATGATTTATAAAACTGGGAGGGGAATAGAAATGGGTACAATCATATGCCAAGTTTGTGAGGGAACAATCGAAAAATTCGAGGATGAAAAGGTGACAGTATTGTACGGAAACTGCTGTTCTCACTGCAATCCCAAAAATAGAAAGAATGCTGAAAAATAAGAGTTTGCATAGCAGACTCACATTTTCGAAAAAATCATTTATCGACCGTGAAGCGATTTTCTGCATAAATTTCATTAGCTGATTCAGATTTCCTAGTACATGGAATCATAGTTGTTGAGAATTCGATCATATAAACTGAAACCATGTGAAAACTTTTTAAAATGCTGGTTTTTTCCATAAAAAAAGAACAGGCAGCGCCTGTTCTTTTTTATTATTTTACAATGTGAATTGGCATGCCAAGAGCTACTTCTGCCGCTTCCATTGTGATTTCACCTAATGTTGGGTGAGCATGGATTGTTTGTGCGATGTCCTCTGCAGTCATACCTGCTTCGATCGCTAAACCAAGCTCGGAGATGATGTCAGATGCACCTGCACCAACAACTTGAGCTCCAATTAACAAACCATCTTCGCTATCAAGCGTTACAAGCTGTACGAAGCCTTCTGTACTGTTCAGAGACAACGCACGACCGTTTGCGCCGAATGGGAATTTGGAAACTGTTACTTTTAATCCTTCGTCTTCTGCTTGCTTTTTCGTGTAGCCAACAGAAGCTAATTCTGGATCTGTGAAGCATACAGCTGGGATTGCAATATAATCAATTTCAGCTGCATGTCCGCTAATCGCTTCAGCCGCAACCTTACCTTCGTAAGATGCTTTATGCGCAAGCGGCGGTCCTGCTACGATATCACCGATTGCATAGATGTTATCTACAGTTGTGCGGCATTGTCTATTGATTTCAACCAAACCGCGCTCTGTCAGCTGCACACCAATTTGCTCTAAGCCGATTTCTTGTGTGTTCGGACGACGTCCTACTGTTACAAGAACATAGTCAGCGTCAACGGATTTCATTTCACCGTTCACTTCAAAGTTTACTGTTACACCGTCTTCACGTTCTTCTACAGATTTACCGAACGCTTTTGTATGAATTTCTACATTGCCTTTTTTCTTCAAGCCGCGTTTTACAACCGCGCTCATAGACTTTTCAAAGCCAGCTAGAATTTCTTCGCCTGCTTCTAAAATTGTAACTTCTGTACCGAAGTTCGCATACGCCGTACCAAGCTCCATTCCAATGTAGCCGCCGCCGATTACAACAAGCTTTTTCGGGATTTCAGTTAATGCCAACGCACCTGTTGAGTTGATTACGCGCTTTGAGAATTTGAAGCCAGGAACTTCGATTGGTGTAGATCCTGTTGCAAGAATTGCGTTTTTAAATGTATATGTTTGTGCTGAATCTTCTGTCATAACACGTAATGTGTTAGCATCTACAAAATACGCTTCACCACGAATGATTTCAACTTTGTTTCCTTTTAATAAGCCTTCTACGCCGCCAGTCAATTTCTTTACAACGCCTGCTTTCCAAGCTTGTACCTTAGAAAAATCAACTGTTACGTTTTCAGCAATGATTCCCATATCATCAGAATGCTTCGCATGCTCATAACGATGACCAGCAGAAATCAATGCTTTTGAAGGAATACATCCAACGTTTAAGCATACACCGCCAAGAGTTGCTTTCTCAATAATTGCTACCTTTTGTCCAAGCTGAGCAGCACGAATTGCCGCAACATAACCTCCTGGACCTGCACCAACTACGACCGTATCTAATTCAATTGCAAAATCCCCTACTACCATTTCGATTACGCCTCCATTACAAGTAATTGTGGATCGTTCAACAAACGTTTAATATGGTTCAATGCGTTTTGAGCTGTAGCGCCGTCAATCAAACGGTGGTCGAAGCTTAAAGATAGCGCCAATACTGGTGCAGCTACGATTTCGCCATTTTTTACAACTGGTTTTTCCGCAATGCGGCCGATTCCAAGGATTGCTACCTCTGGGTGGTTAATAACCGGTGTGAACCATTGTCCGCCCGCAGATCCGATATTTGTAATTGTGCAAGAAGCGCCCTTCATTTCGTTTGGAGACAATTTGCCGTCGCGTGCTTTTCCTGCAAGATCGCTAATATCTCTTGAAAGTGCAAAGATAGATTTGCGGTCTGTATCTTTAATAACCGGTACAAGAAGACCTTTGTCTGTGTCAGCTGCGATACCGATATTGTAGTAATGCTTATGAACCACTTCTTGAGATGCATCATCTAAAGATGTGTTTAACATCGGGTACTCACGTAAAGCAGATGTTAATGCTTTTACAACGTAAGGCAAGAATGTTAGCTTGATTCCTTTTGCTGCTGCAACATCTTTGAATTTTTTGCGGTTTGCAACAAGTTCTGTTACATCCACTTCATCCATTAATGTTACATGTGGAGCTGTATGCTTGGAGTTTACCATCGCTTTTGCGATTGCTTTACGGATACCGCTCATTTTTTCGCGTGTTTCTGGGTATTCACCAACTGGAATTGGCTGTGGCGCAGGCGCTGCTGCTTTTTCCTCTGCTGCTGGTGCCGCTGCTGGAGCCGCTGGTGCTGCAGTAGCTGCCGCTGCTGGAACTGCACCGCCAGCTAAGAATGCTTCGATATCAGATTTTAACACACGGCCATTTTTGCCTGTGCCTTGAACAAGACGAATATTTACGCCTTTTTCACGTGCATATTTGCGTACAGATGGCATTGCGATAACGCGCGCACTCTCTTCTGCTAACGGTGCAGCTGGAGTAACTGCTGCCTCTGCCGCTGGTGCTGCTTCTTCTGCAGGAGCTGGAGCCGCTTCGTCGTCATGACCTTTAAATTTCAAATGCTCGTAGCCAGGCGCATCAAATTTAACAAGAACATCGCCAACAACAGCTACTGTTCCTTCTCCTACAAGGATTTCTACTACTTTTCCTTTTACTGGAGATGGGATTTCTACAACAGCTTTATCGTTTTGTACTTCAAGAAGCACATCATCTTCTTTTACTTCATCGCCAGGCTTTACGAACCATTTTACGATTTCGCCTTCGTGAATACCTTCACCGATATCCGGTAATCTGAATTCAAATGACACAGAGCTCAACCCCTTATGTTTATGTGTAAGTTTATATGGATAGAAGAAAACAGAGCGGACTGTTTTCTTCCTTATTTATTTTTATGTTTAGAAATTGATTACTTGTTGGATTGCTTCTACAACGTCCTTATGGTTTGGAAGCCATACGCCCTCAGCTTGAGAGAACGGGAAGATTGTGTCAGCTGCTGTAACACGAACAATTGGAGCTTCTAAGCTTAACAATGCACGATCGTTAATCTCTGCTACAACAGTTGCTGCTACACCGGCCATTTTTTGTGCCTCTTGTACCACAACAACACGGCCTGTTTTCTCAACAGATGCGATGATTGCTTCAATATCAAGCGGGCTTACAGAAATAAGGTCGATTACTTCTACAGATACGTTTTCTTTTTCTAACTCTTCAGCTGCTTTTAGTGCAGCATGTACCATAGCGCCGTATGCGATGACTGTTACGTCCTTGCCTTCGCGTTTTACGTCTGCTTTATCTAATGGAATTGTGTAGTCGCCTTCTGGTACTTCTTGACGGAAAGAGCGGTATAATTTCATATGCTCTAAGTATACAACTGGGTCGTTGTTGCGGATTGCAGAAATTAACAATCCTTTCGCATCGTATGGAGTAGATGGAATTACTACACGTAATCCTGGATGCTGTGCAACCATACCTTCTAAGCTGTCAGCATGAAGCTCAGGTGTATGTACACCGCCGCCGAACGGAGAGCGAATTGTCACAGGCGCGCTGAAGCGGCCGCCAGAGCGGTAACGCATACGAGCTAGCTGCGCACAGATAGAGTCCATAACTTCAAACACGAAGCCGAAGAATTGGATTTCTGGAACAGGGCGGAAGCCTTCAAGAGAAAGACCAACCGCAAGACCGCCGATACCGGACTCAGCAAGAGGTGTGTCGAATACGCGTTGTTCGCCAAACTCTGCTTGAAGACCTTCAGTTGCACGGAATACACCGCCGTTTACACCTACGTCTTCCCCAAATACGAGAACGTTCGGGTCGTTTTTCATTTCGACGCGTAACGCATCAGTGATAGCTTGAATCAGTGTCATTTGCGCCATGGCTTACTTCGACTCCTTCTCTTTGTAAATTTCCAGCTGCTCCTTCAAGTTGTAAGGAAGCTCTTCGAACATGTTCACAATTAAGTCTGTTACTTTTTGCTTCGGAGCTTGGTCAGCTTTTGCAATTGCTTCTTTAATATCTTCTTTTGCTTGCTCGATTACTTGTTCTTCGATTTCTTGAGACCATAGGCCTTTTGCTTCTAAGAACGTACGGAAGCGAACGATTGGATCTTTCTTTTCCCATTCGTTTTCAACGTCTTTTGTACGGTAACGAGTTGGGTCATCGCCAGCCATTGTATGCGGGCCGTAACGGAATGTTAAAGTTTCGATTAATGTAGGACCTTCGCCGTTCACTGCGCGCTCACGAGCAAAACGAGTAGCCGCGTATACCGCTAACGGATCCATACCGTCTACTTGAATGCCTAAAATACCAGCTGCAGCAGCTTTTTGTGCAATCGTACGTGCAGCAGATTGCTTTTCTACTGGAGTAGAAATTGCGAAACGGTTGTTTTGTACGAAGAAAATCGCTGGTGCTTTGAAAGCTCCTGCAAAGTTTAAGCCTTCATAGAAGTCACCTTGGGATGCACCGCCGTCACCTGTGTACGTTACTGCAACGGATTGTTTACCGCGCAATTTCATACCAAGTGCTACACCAGCAGCTTGAATAATTTGTGCACCGATGATGATTTGCGGTGAAAGTGTGTTCACATCTTCAGGCGATTGGTTGCCTTGGAAATGGCCGCGAGAGAATAAAAATGCTTGGTAAAGCGGTAAGCCATGCCAAATCATTTGTGGAACATCACGGTAACCTGGAAGTAAGAAATCTTCTTTCTCAAGTGCAAAATGGCTTGCTAATTGAGATGCTTCTTGTCCAGCAGTTGGCGCGTAGAAGCCCAAGCGTCCTTGACGGTTTAAAGAAATTGAGCGTTGATCTAAAACGCGTGTATACACCATGCGGCGCATTAACTCTTTTAGTTGCTCATCAGTTAGGTCTGGCATTGCATCTTCGTTAACAACTTGACCTTCTTCATTTAAAATTTGGAATGTTTGAAATTGCTCTTCAATTGCTTGAAATTGTGCTTCAGCATCAAACAGGGCTTTTTTTGCTTTTGCTTGCGTACCCATTCCGTTCACCTCTTCTTCTTTTATGAACTTTCTTTCGAAACGCTTTCAGCAGCACAACAAATATGCTTGCTGTTTGTAAGTATAAGAACCGATCAAACAATCGGTTTTTTCAGTTTTTGTGGGTTTTGTACAATCTGTACTAATTTTTTTTTACAAATCATTAATACAACGTTAACCACATTTTTTAGTTTACAACTATTCTAATCTTTATGTCAATCACTTTCATTTCAAATTTTTTTCAAAAAATAATGGAGCTGTACTAGGATAATTGCTTTGTTTCCCTCTGCTGTATCATTAATTGTAGCACTCCTGTTATATTATCTCCTTTTTTCTCTATTCTCTCTCTTAGAATAATATGTAAGCACTGTCATATTTCCGTTTCTTTATCGAAGCCATTCACCTCCTCTTCTCCTGCTGAATCATCTCCTGATAATATAACAGAGAGTATGGTCTAGAGCCGTTCACGCTTGATATGCAGTCCGGCGCTTTTGTAAAACTTCTCTTTTTTCACGTTATATTGCTCTGTATAGTTGTTGAATAATCGATTCAACTGTAAAACCTGTTCGTATTCTCGATTAATCTCCTCGATTTGCTTTTGAATCTGCCGAAACGAAATCGCATCACTTTGCAGCAAATCGTATAGCTCCCGGTCTTTTTGCAGTGCGCGTTCATATTGTGCGTATAACTGTTCATATACCCCATACCGGGCTTGCATCGTCCTTGTTAATGGGACAGCGCAACCTTTTAAGCTATTCTCCTCTATCTCCTCAAACAAAGGAAGCACCTTCGCAAACGTCTTCTTTGCCTCATACAAGCCGCTGCGCTCACGCATTAAATGCTGCTCACGTTCCTCAAGCGACTCCTCAGCCTTTATAGCGAGCTCCTGACGCTTAGCTGTATCGTGCAGACCGAGGGATAGGATGGTTTCATACAATGCTTTTTCTTTCTTTTCCAGCAAAACAAGCGGCTCTTGCTCTGTCTCAAATGCCCGCTCAGCAGACGCAACCCGCTCTAATCCCTCGTATATACTCGTAACAGCTTCCCTTTGCGAGCAGCAGGCAAGCAATAAACAAGCGACTACTAACGTAAGCCCTTTTTGTATTGACAAGCAACGCACCTCCCTCATCCACCGACCAAAGCAAGCTGTAGGCAAACATATCCCCTATGTTAGCTTTTCTCTTGTGCTGCGGAAAATATACAGCTCTTTCCATCTCTATAGGCAGATAACCACACACTTTTTCTCAAAATTCATACAGTATAGTAACCGCACTACTTGCGGAAACAATACAAGGAGGGCAACTCTAATGTACGGATATACAAATTGCTACTACCCAACCTATACGGCACCAGCTTACGGCTATGGCTATGGCTACGGCGGATATGGCGGCGGATATGGCTGCGGTGGAGGATATGGACGCGGCTTCGCGTTAATTGTAGTATTATTTATTCTTTTAATTATTGTAGGGGCTGCTTGCATCCACTAATGTAAACAGAATAACTATGAAAAAGGAAGGTGCGCCTTCCTTTTTCTTTGTGTCTAGAACATTTCACCTCAGCAACAAACTGGATCATGTCTGCTTTTCTTTACACTGCAAGAACGGATAAATTTCTAGCTGGAAGACCATTCGACGTAGTCGGAAATTTTAAGAATACAGTATAAGGGCAACTACGCCTCTGTCTTCGCCCAAGAGCAGGGCGAGTTTTCTTTACAAGATAAGAAAGGATAACTTTTCGGGGTGATGTCTAGCTCCCAAGTCCCAAAATGGCAGACTCCGGGCTGAACCTCCACAAAAGGCAAAAAGCGCCTTTTACTCCGGCCCACCCCTACGCTGCCATAAAAGGCGGGCCTTGTCCGCTTTTCTTTATCATGACATTTCGGGCAGACTTTGATAGACTGAAAAGAAAAAAGGAGAGACGTTTATGCTTACAATGGAACACATCGTCCGGGAAGGGCATCCCGTCCTACGGCAAGTTGCACAGGAGGTTGCATTGCCGCCAAATGAGGAAGATATTCAAACATTGCACGCCATGTTGCAATTTGTAATTAATAGCCAAAATCCAGAAATAGCAGCGCAATATAATCTTCGGCCAGGAATCGGGCTTGCGGCTCCACAAATTGGCGTCTCAAAGCGAATGATTGCTGTTCATGTTACAGATCGAGACGGAACGCTACATAGCTACGCGTTATTCAATCCAAAAATTATAAGCCATTCAGTTGAGCGCACCTATCTAACAACTGGTGAGGGCTGCTTATCAGTCGACCGGGACGTACCAGGCTATGTGCCTCGTTATTCGCGTATTACAGTCAAAGCATGGAGCGTGGATGGCCAAGAGCTGAAGCTTCGCCTCAAAGGACTTCCAGCTATCGTGTTCCAACACGAAATCGACCATTTAAATGGTGTTATGTTTTATGATCGTATTAGTGAAAGCAATCCATTTGCCCCGCCAGAAAATGCACTGCCGCTAGAAAGATAACAGGGCAATGGAATGATGCTGTTGCCTCTCATAAAGAAAACTCGCTGATTGGCGAGCCCTACTTACTACTGTATTCCTAAAATTTCTCGCTACGTCGAATTGGCTTCCAGCTAGAAATTTATATTTTCTTACAGTGTGAGAAATCCCCTCAACTGAAAGGTTGGGGGGATTTCTTGTGTCGTTCTCAATAACCTCACGGCTATTTACAGGCTGAACAAGGCGATGGTTATCTGGAAAAATACTTTGAAACATCTGAATTTGCTCCTTGGATGCTATTTTTCAATCTTAACTGGTTATAGTTTCTGCCATTACAAGCCATACTACTTCATGACAATCCGACCAATTTTTCTGATATAATTTCCGGTGAAATAAAAAACAGCAAGCATTACACCTGCTGTTTTTCCTCTATCACACTGCAACTGCTCGCACACGATTTATTGATCGCACAAGCAGCACATTTACCTTGTTTACTTTTTTTCACAAATTTTGTAATACTGTATGCCGCATAGCCAAAAATAAGTGCACCAAGGACGACATTAACCATAGTTTAAGCCCTTCTTCCTTATTGAAATCCAAGCAGTTTTCCGCCTGTATATACAAGGAAACTTAGTCCATACGCCAACACAAGAGCGTAACCAATCGAAAATAACGTCCACTTGTGAGAAGCTGTTTCCTTTTGAATCACAGCTACTGTCGCTAAGCATGGAATGTATAATAACACAAACACTAAGAAGCTATAGGCTCCAAGCGGCGTAAAGAATTGCCCCATCGAAGCTTGCAGTGCATCAATATTCGGTGTTTTGTAAATAATCGTCATTGTCGAGACAACAACCTCTTTTGCCAAAAACCCTGTAATTAAAGCCGCTCCCGCCTGCCACGTTGCAAAACCAATGGGCGCAAACAACGGAGCGATCAGCCCTCCTATTAGAGCAAGAAAGCTGTTGTCCATATCTACATTTAAGCCGCTTGGTCCTGCATATGCCAAAAACCAAATCACAACAGAGCCTCCGAAAATAAAGGTACCAGCCTTTCGAATAAACCCTTTTCCTTTATCCCACGTACTGCGCATCAGTGTCTTCCACTGCGGAAAACGATACGGCGGCAGCTCAATAAGAAAATACGACACTTCATTACGGAAAAGCGTAGAAGAAAACAATTTTGCCAGCAACAATGCGGAGACAATGCCAAGTATATATAATGATAACACAATCAAAGCTTGGTGCTTTGGAAAAAAGGCTGCTACAAATAAGCTGTATACGCTAAGGCGTGCTGAGCAGGACATTAGTGGCGTAAGCAAAATCGTTAACAAACGCTCCTTCGGCTGCTCAATAGTCCGTGCCGCCATAATCCCCGGAACGTTACAGCCCAATCCAATAATCATGGGGATAAACGCTTTTCCGTTTAGTCCCACCTTCTCCAATAAGCGATCCATTACTGTCGCGACACGCGCCATATAACCTGAGTCTTCAAGCAACGAAATAAAAAAGAATAAAATAAAAATTTGCGGGACAAATACAAGAACGCCTCCGACACCTGCAATAATTCCATCAAGTACAACAGCTCGTATAAAATCACTTGCCCCCACTCGTCCAAGCAGTGCCCCGGCCATATCGGAAAGCGGCCCGGCCATAAAGCCGTCAAGCTGATCCGAAACAGGGGTGCCAATCCAATCGAAGGTTACCTTAAACAACAGAAACATTGTAAGCAAAAAGATCGGAATCCCAAATATGCGATGCGTAACGATGCTATCAATCCGTACTGTCAATGACGAACGATGCGAATGCTCTTGCGTGACACACTGCGAGAGAATACCGCGAATATATCCAAGCCTTGTTTGGTGTATATACTGCTTCAATGTCTTCGCCTGTCTATTACTCTGAATTGCTGCCTCTGCTTCTTGAATAACACGAGCGAGCACCTGTCCTCCAAGAAGTCTCTCTACCTCTTCCAAGACAACTTCATTTCCCTCTAGACACTGCAAGGCATACCAACGTTTGGCTCCCGGCAAGGAATCTGGTAATTGTACAGTAAGCTGGTGAACAGCTTTCTCTATCGCTTCTCCGTATTCTAGAAGGAGAGGATCTTGCTTATGAATATGTGTTACTTTCTCGAGCAAAGCATCACAGCCTGTACCCTTCCGAGCGACAATTGGGTATACCGGAATACCAAGCGCGCTGCTAAGCAGTGAATGATTGATATTCATTCCTCGCATCAAAGCAACGTCAACCATATTCAATCCAATGATAACTGGTTTCCCAAATTCGAGCAGCTGCACAGTCAAATGAAGATTGCGCTCAAGCTGTGACGCATCAAGAATATTTAAAATCCCAGAAAAGGACTCTTGTAATAAAAAGTTTGTCGCAACGCGCTCATCTTTAGAAATAGGATGAAGGGAATAAATTCCCGGCAAATCTATTAACAACCCTTTATTATGACGCAATGTTCCTACTTTTTTTTCAACCGTTACACCGCTCCAGTTTCCAACGTATTCATACGAACCGGTTAAGGCGTTAAAAAGCGATGTTTTTCCTGTATTCGGATTCCCAAACAAGCCGATGTGTTTCATGACACTTCCTCCAAGGAAACCTGAATACAATCAGCTTCCTTGCGCCGAAGGCTGATGTGCTGTCCAGACACCTCAATTATGCAAGGACCACGAAATGGGAGCAATCCCTTTAAAGAAACAACTGTCCCTTCATCTACCCCTAAATCAAGAAGTCGGCGTTGAATAGCAAAACTAACATGAGATAGATCGCTAATTCTTGCTTGCTTTCCCCGCTCTAACTGTGTTAGTATCATCGATCTTCCTCATTTCCCTCTAAAAATGATTATTATTATCAGTTTATATTATATGTCGTAATTAATAGAGTTAAAAGAACTAAGTTTGTCAATTTTAAAAATTTTCAGTGCAAATGGAGCTTACTGCTTTGCATATGCAAATACATCCAAAAAAAGTAAAGAGTAAACTCAGGCGTAACAGACATTCTTTCTCGTGACATCGAATTGGCATCCAGCTAGAAATTTATGCTTTCTTAAAAAGTGCGAAAAAAACTCCTCTGTACCAGATATATGCTGGTGCAAAAATACATAAATCCCTTTCTCATACATGAATTTCGCTGTTTCATCTCATACTACTAAAAAACGGGCGCATGTTTGAAATACGGAAAGGAAGGCTAAGATAATGTTTAAAAAATTAAAAGAAAAATTAAAAGTTTACTTAAATGACCTGCTTCATAAAAAGAAAATCGCGTAGGATGAGCTTTTTTCCCACCCCTGCTGAAAAAAACATGAAAAACAAATGTGTTTCCTTTATAATAGTTAGAAGGCAGACTCACAATCGAAACAAGGAGAGGTTTTATTATGATTTTTAAAGTGTTTTATCAAGAGAAAATTACGGAGGTACCTGTGCGAGAGAAAACGCAGGTTCTATACGTAGAAGCGGACTCACAACGGGACGTACGCAAAAAGCTAGCGCCGTTCCATTATAATATTGAATTTGTTCAACAGCTTGCCGGCGCGCATCTCGCGTATGAACAACAAAGCGAAAACTTCAAGCTTGCGGAGAACGTATAATGAAATTTTTAAAACATGACCAAACCGCAGTCTTCGCTCTCGGAGGACTTGGAGAAATCGGAAAAAATACATATGCGGTGCAATATCAAGACGAGATTATCGTTATTGACGCAGGCATTAAATTCCCGGAAGACGAGTTGCTCGGCATCGACTACGTAATTCCGGATTACACGTATTTAGTACGAAACGAAGAAAAAATCAAAGGTTTATTTATTACGCACGGTCACGAAGATCACATCGGTGGTATCCCATATTTATTACGCCAAGTAAATATCCCTATTTACGGTGGAAAGCTAGCGCTCGGTTTAATTAAAAATAAATTGGAAGAGCACGGATTGCTTCGAAAAGCGCGTTTGTATGAAATCAAGGAAGACGACGTGATTCAATTCAAAAATACATCGGTTTCCTTTTACCGCACAACGCACAGCATTCCAGACGCTTACGGAATTGTTGTTAAAACACCGCAAGGACAAATTGTTCATACAGGCGATTTTAAATTTGACTTTACGCCGGTTGGCGAGCCTGCGAACCTAACAAAGATGGCAGAAATCGGAAAAGAAGGCGTGCTTTGCTTATTGTCTGACAGCACAAATGCAGAGGTGCCTAACTTCACATTGTCTGAGCGCAGAGTTGGCGACAGCATCCATGAAATTTTCCGCAAAGTAGAAGGGCGCATTATTTTTGCAACCTTTGCATCTAACATTCACCGCTTGCAGCAGGTTGTAGAAGCAGCAGTCGCGAACGGCAGAAAAGTGGCGGTATTTGGCCGGAGCATGGAAGCAGCAATTGAAATTGGACAAGACCTCGGCTATATCCATTGTCCAAAGGATACATTTATTGAGCCTTCTCAAGTCAATCGGATGCCTGCTGACCGTACTGTTATTCTTTGTACAGGAAGCCAAGGCGAGCCTATGGCCGCATTATCACGCATTGCGAATGGGACGCACCGTCAAATTCAAATTATCCCTGGCGATACAGTTATTTTCTCCTCTTCACCAATTCCAGGCAACACAGTGAGTGTAAGCCGTACAATTAACATGCTGTACCGCGCTGGGGCAGAGGTTATATACGGACCTTTAACTGATATTCATACGAGCGGGCATGGTGGACAGCAGGAGCAGAAGCTTATGCTTCGTCTTATGAAACCAAAGTTCTTCATGCCGATTCACGGCGAATATCGGATGCAGCGCATGCACGCGAAGCTTGCGATTGATTGCGGCGTTGCAGAGGAAAACTGCTTTATCCTCGACAATGGTGATGTATTAGCCTTAACAGAGGATGAAGGAACAGTAGGGGGAAAAGTGCCATCCGGGTCAGTCTATATTGACGGAAATGGCATTGGTGATATCGGGAACATTGTCTTGCGCGACCGCCGTATTTTATCGGAGGAAGGTCTGGTTATCGTAGTCGTTAGCATTGACATGAAGGAATTCAAAATTGCAGCTGGACCAGATATCATCTCCCGCGGCTTTGTCTATATGCGTGAAAGCAGTGATCTAATCAGCGATGCGCAAGCCTTAATTGCTACTCATCTGAGTAAAGTAATGGAACGTAAAACAACACAATGGTCTGAAATCAAAAATGAAATTACCGACACACTAGCGCCGTTCCTATATGAAAAAACAAAACGAAAACCAATGATACTTCCAATTATTATGGAAGTATAAGCAAGAAGGACAACGATCACGTTGTCCTTTTTCTATTGCACGCTTTCACTCACCAATCGATACCCTACCTAACAAATGAATATTATTTTTCTAAATATGCTTCAAAACGATCAATCTCATCGTCAGCACCAATCATAATTAAAATATCACCTTCATAAATTGCCTCCGTCGCACGCGGCGAAACAAATATCTCCTTTCCTCGCTTAATAGCTACAATATTTAAGCCGAACCGCGCTCGAATATTTAAATCCTGCAGCGTTTGTCCATGAATGCGCTTATTCGCCATGAGCTCGACAACACTATGCTCATCTGACAGCTCCAAATAATCAAGCACGCTTGTTGATGCAATCGTATTTGCAATTCGCTTGCCCATATCACGCTCTGGATGAACAACCTGATCTGCACCGATTTTACGCAGTACCTTTTCATGATAATCATTCGTAGCTTTTACTGTAATATTCTCTACACCTAATTCTTTTAGCATTAGCGTTGTTAAAATACTCGCTTGAATGTTATCGCCAATGGCTACAACAACATGATCAAAGTTACGAATACCTAAGCTTTTTAATACCATTTCATCTGTTGAATCTGCAATTACCGCATGGGAGGCAATATTAGAAAACTCATTTACACGATCTTCATCCACATCAATCGCCATTACCTCCATGCCAAGCTGGGACAATTCACGGCAAATACTGCCCCCGAATCGGCCAAGCCCGATCACTGCAAATTCCTTTTTGCTTCCGCTCACATACATTCCCCCAATAATGAATTCCATCCTAAAGTTCTTATATCGAACTACCCCCATCTACTCGCTAACGCTCCTTTCTCACAAGGGAACTTCCGTTGGTCGAAGGTGGGAGATTCCGTATCCTCTTCCCAGGAAGCGAAATACAGAGCCATTCAACAGGCTGCTCATAAAGCAAATAGGGAGAGCTCACACTTCCTTGTAAGGGACAAACGTCACCGCGTTGACTTTGTCCCTTACAAGGAGTGATAGCTGCTTCTCTTTTTTTCAACCTACTAGTTAAGTTGAAAATGTTCGCTAATCTTAATTATACTACGAAAAAAGACCTAACATCTCTGTTAGATCTTTCTCTGAAACGTATTATATATGTAATGTTGCTTGACCTGGCCTCCAGTTCGCAGGGCAAAGTCCGCCAGTTTGCAACGCTTGAAGAACGCGCAATACTTCGTTCACTTCGCGTCCAATATTATTGTGATGTACTACTTGGTACATTAATTCGCCTTCAGGGCTGATGATGAACAAACCGCGAAGCGCGATTCCTTCTTCTTCGATTAAGACACCGTAGTCGCGAGACACAACATGGTTTGTGTCAGCTGCCAACGGATAGCGAAGCTCGCCTAAGCCGTTTTTCGTACGCTCTGTGTTAATCCAAGCTAAGTGAGTGTGGATTGTATCAGTAGAAACACCGATTACTTCTGCATCTAAATCTTCAAACTCATCGTAACGATCAGAAAGCGCAATGATTTCTGTCGGGCATACAAATGTGAAGTCCATTGGATAGAAATAAAGTACTGTCCATTTTCCGGCGTTCATGTTGTCTTCTAAGCTTATTTTTCCAAATTCTTTGTTTGCTAAAACAGCTTCCATTTCAAATCTGGGAGCTTGTTTACCTACTAAACGCTCTGCCATATGTATTAGCCTCCATTTTTTTATTTACACGTGTAATTATGTAAGAGGAAGTCAATTAGGACCAATGTTACACAAGAAAAATTATCAGTAATTAACATTTCCTTCAAAAATTTCCTTTTAACTACATTATAAAGTATTGTGTAGAAATTACAAAAAATATACAAAAAGCAGATAGGCGTTTCGCCTATCTGCTTCCCTTCCATTTCATATAGCTTGTAAGAAATGATATTGCACGTTCAATGGCATCTTCACTTGGTCGCAGCTTTGCATGATGCAGGCCGAATTCCGACTGAACCCCCAACCAAAACATGAGGCCGGGAATCTCCGCAAGCATATAACCAAAGTCTTCGCCGGTCATTGCTTCGCGGCACTCGATCACTTCCATATGACCGCTCTCTCTTGCAAAGTTCATAAACTCTCGTGTCACTTCTTCATGGTTATACACCTGATGATACATTGCTCCGTAGTCAATCACTGCTTCACATTGAAAGGAGGCTTCGATTCCTGCAACAATTGCTTCAATCCGCTCTTTTACCTTGTTCATAGACTCAACAGATAACGTACGAATCGTCCCCTCTAGACGCGCTGTTTCTGCAATGATGTTCTGAACAGTGCCGCCTGTAATTTTTCCGATGGTAATGACGGCAGAATCAAGCGGATCCACGTTACGGCTAATAACAGACTGCAGCTGCGTAACAAGATGGCTCGCTGCTACAACCATATCGTTTGCATGATGCGGATAAGCTGCGTGACCGCCCTTGCCCTTTAAATCAATAAACAGCTCTGATGTATTGGCAAACAAAAGCCCTTCCCTTGTGGCAATCGTACCGACTGGATATTCTGGCGCAATATGAAGCGCAACGATGATATCAGGCTTCCATGCTTGGAATTCCTCGCTTTCCATCATCGGTTGTGCACCGCCTGGTCCTTCTTCAGCAGGCTGGAAGAAAAAGACCGCATCATCGTCAATCGGCTGCTCTACAAGCACTGTTACCACTCCAAGGGCAATGCTTGTATGCATATCATGACCGCATGCGTGCATCAATCCTTCATGCGTAGAAGAAAATTCATAGCCCGTTTGTTCTGAAATAGGCAATCCGTCAATATCAGCACGATACCCGATTGTTTGTCTTGGATTCCTTCCTTTCACCTTTACAAGGACACCTGTTCTCCATGTACGAATCTCTAACCGCTCTGGAGGCAGCGTTTCTAAATAGCTTAAAATATATGCTTGCGTTTTAAATTCTTGAAAACCGAGCTCGGGGATTTGATGCAGGTCCCGACGAATTTGCACGAATCGATTCATAATCTCACCCTATTCTTTGATAAAAAGCGTAAGAACTCTAGGCCCTTACGCTTTCGTTTGCTGTATTCGGATTATTCTTCTGGATTCAACTGACGAAGTTCTTGTTTAATCTCAATTTTAGACTTTGTTTTTTCGTCAATCTCTTTAATCACACGAGCTGGTACACCTGCTACAACTGTGTAAGGAGGAACATCTTCTGTAACGATTGCGCCAGCAGCAACTACCGCACCTTTTCCAATACGTACACCTTCTAATACTACGGCGTTAGCTCCTACTAATACATCATCTTCTACGATAACAGGAAGAGCAGAAGGCGGTTCGATTACGCCTGCTAATACAGCGCCCGCACCAATATGACAATTTTTTCCTACTGTTGCACGTCCGCCTAATACAGCGCCCATGTCAATCATTGTGCCTTCGCCGATAGAAGCGCCGATATTAATCAGCGCGCCCATCATAATAACAGCGTTATCGCCGATTTCTACTTGATCACGAATGATTGCGCCTGGCTCAATACGAGCTTTAATTCCTTTTAGGTCAAGAAGCGGGATCGCAGAGTTACGGCGATCGTTTTCCACTACATAGTCTGCAATACGAGCGCTGTTTTCATCAAGTACAGCTTTTACTTGCGTCCACTCACCAAATAATACACCTGTTTTTTTATTTACAAATGCTTGTACTGTTTCTGGAAAATCGATTTCCTTAAGATCTCCCTTTATGTATACCTTTACTGGTGTTTTCTTTTCGCTTTTTTGAATAAAAGCAATAATTTCATTTGCATCCATCATGTTCATAATATGAGGTTCCTCCTAATTCGATATGCTACTTGTTACTGTACCAAAGAGAACGTCCGGTAGCAAGGATGAAAGGTTATTTTTTTACAATAAAATTCTTTACGAGATCAGCAAACGCTCCCACCTGCTTTAATTCAAGAGCAGCTTCATTCATTAAAAGCCATGTTTCGCGCGTTAGGCCCTTGCCGTCTACTGCCATTGGCAACTTATAAACCCCTTCTGCAGTGTGTAGTACACTTGACGGCAAAACCGCGTAGCCAATACCGTGCATAACCATTTGCTTGCATGTTTCGATTTGGTCTACAACAATGGTGCGCTTCGGTGGATGCGAAAACATCGCATACCACCAGCTTTGAATTTGCGAATAGTAGGTCGAATCGCTCTTAAACTGGATAAACGGTTTATTCGTATCCCGAAGCATCGCCATGTCGGAGATTTCTGTATCCACTAGGTACAGTTCATCTGTCAGTAAATGATATTTCTTCCCTGGATAATCCTGTGAGCCGCGCACAATCGCCAGATGTACATCTCCTTCGTAAAAATGCTTTTGTACTTCGCTGCTCCAACCGGTAAACAGCGAGATTTGTACGAGTGGATACTGCTCTACAAAGGTTTTTAAAATGCCCGGCAGCCAATATTGACCAATAATGGAAGCAACTGCAATCTTCAGTGTACCATGCGTTTTCACCTGCAGAGCAGCAAGCTCATTTTTCACATTTTCCTCCTGCCGCAGCATCTCAATTGCGTATAACGTCACTTTTTCTCCCTCAGGCGTAATCGTCAGGCCCTTTTGTGAGCGAAGAAAAAATTTCATCCCCCATTGCTTTTCCATCGACTGAAGCCGTTGACTCAGCGCAGGCTGCGACACAAACAATCGTTCCGCCGCTTTTCTCATATTTAACTCCTGCGCCAATACGACCATCATGCGGAAATCATCTAGCTGCATATGGTAAGCTCCTTTCCTAATATAAAGAAAACTCGCCGATTGGCGAGCCCTGCCCTTGGGCGAAGACAGAGGCGTAGTTGCACTTATACTGTATTCCTAAAATTTCTTACTACGTCGAATTGTCTTCCTGCTAGAAATTTATACTTTCTTACAGTGTAAAAAAGTGCAACCTTTGGCAGAAAGTTGCACTTTCACTGCTATTTATTGTAGCGGCGCACCTTTTTACCTAATAGCTTCAAGATGGCACGGCGCGTTAAAATACCCTCGAAACAGCCGTCTTCATTTTCTACGCACACAAACGGATGATTAATGACCATATCAAGCCCTTGCGCAAATGTATCATGTAAGCCCAATCTTGGGATATTCACATTCATTACATCTGCCACCTTCATTTTCTCAAGACGTTCAAACTCAATGCGCTCCATCCCTAAAGTACGATCTAAAATCATAGCGGTACTAATCAATCCTTGCAGCTTGTAAGACGTATCGAGAACAGGAATGGCGGAATACCCGGACTTCACCAAAACAAGCATGGCATGTTCCAAACTGTTGGCAGCTTGCACATGTGCCACTTTTTCTGACGAGATTAATAAATCCTTCACGAAAATTTGCTTAAAGTCCTCTGTTGGAAGACTAATCATTGCACTTCCCCCTTTCTTGTATAGCACTATGTCTTTTTTTACCATTGATAGCGTTTCCACTTTATTAGCGTACTCAGCTCCTTTTAGTTGGTTCATATTGACATTCTCTATTTTACCATACACGCGAAAAAAATGACTACCAATTCTGGTAGTCACATATCAGCATTCCGTAAGCGGTCAAATAATCTTGCCACCTGCAAGTAGTGTACATGATCCGAATCCTTCAAGTCACTCTCTATATCTGCTAATTCACAGGAAAGAAGCTCGCTTGCGTATCTTTGTTTAAATAGTATCTTAAGCAAAAGGCTTTGATCTTCCTCCGTTAACCGCATCTTTTCCTTTTCCATCTCCCGACTCCCCCTTAAACAAAGTTCATCTTCTGTTATTATATAAAAATTTCACTTTGTTTAATAGAGGAGGAAAACCCTAAATGTTCGCCATCTTTCGACCGTTCCTAACATATAAGGGAAGATAAGGAAGGGGATATTTCAGTATTTCCTGATTCCCCCGATTTGCAAGCACAGAAATTGTAGGAATAGCACTTATTTTGTATAACGATTTGCGTAACTAGACGCAGCGTATGCATCCGGCTTAATTTTTGCTGTCAGCCCCATAGCCCTTATACGCTCTGTCATGTCTAAAATAAATTCCTTCGTCAGCCCATGGTTTCCGATATCAAGATGAATCTCCATTATCAAATGAGCGCCTTCATTCCGGTACGGATATATGAGTTCGAGCAAATCACTCATATGCCCTGGTGTAAACAAACAAGCAATCTCTTGACTTAAGTGTGTTTCTAAAGATATCTTTTCACGCAGGCTGTCTAACCTTCTATGTATAACCTCATTGCGCAAGCAGCCCCATGCTCCCTTCCCCACTCGGTGCAAATGGACAGCTGTAATAAAACGCGTATCGTCTCCGTGCGCCTGAGAATCCGTACCTATTGAAAGGCGATAGACGTTTCGCGGGTCTGCTTTCATAAAATTGCAGATGCGCGCAAATACATCATCAAACCTCATATGGCGCTCCGACAAGTTGTAAAAGAAATAGTCTCTCATATAACATTGTCCCCTCTCATGACAACTCCGGCATTCTCACTATATGATGCATAGGAGGTAAATATGCTGCCTTTTTTGTCAGAGAGAGCACTTCGTTAGCCTTTACTTGTTTTGATACTGCGTATGATATAACCGCAAGATGGACATGTGTAAATTACATCTTGGTTAGATTGTGCGGTTAACACATCCTCCATTCGCGCAGCCCGTTTGCACGCGGGACAAATCACATTAGGCATATACACTAGGAAACACCCCTTTCCTTCTCAGTTTGAACAAGGGCAGAAGGAATCATACAAAAAAACAGCAACTCATGATGAGATGCTGTTTTTTTATGTATGAATTAGGAAATCATATCGTAAATCTCGATTGCTACCATATCGATATTGTCAAATTGATATGTTTGCGGTTTTTCTCCCGGCTGATACACTTCCAACTCGTACGTATCACTTTTATCAAAGTATTTCACACTGCATTTACGCTCGCCATTTACTTCAAAATAGCGCTGTGCCACTTCTCCGTTTGCAGCTTGCTCTTTCAAGCTAACAAGACGAGTAATAATTCCTTGGAGCAGAGACATAAAATCTCCCCTTTCTCTAATTTTCCTGCGCATAGTGTTTGCAACCGCACTTTTTCTATCCGCAACAACAGAAAATTTGTCTCATTCAATAGGATAACGGTTGAGAGCCAGAAACTCAATAAATTTGTCGAAAAAAGTTATACAGAAAAGCGAACATGGTTCATTTCTCTCCCAAAGTAAAACAGCACTCGTATAAAAGGCATGGTGCAGTTCCACTTATTGTCAGCGTGTAAAAAGCTAGTTTGCGGAAAGAAACTGCCAGCAGGAACTAGACCTTATACAAGCAAGCCGCACCCGAACGCAACACCAACAACAAGCCACGATGGCAGCCTCCAAACGCTAAGCAATGCAAAATATAGAAGCACAAGCACCGCATCGACCATTGTCATAACTGCTGATTTGAAAATAGGATCATATAAAGCAGCAAGCAAAATCCCGACTACACCAGCATTAATACCGAGAAGCGCTGATCGCATGCTTGAATGCCCCCGCAGTGCATTCCAAAACGGCAACCCTCCTAGGATAAGCAAAAAGGCGGGCAGAAATATGCCGATTGTCGCAACAATCGCTCCCATTACTCCGTACAAACTTGCACCAATATAACTTGAAAAGGTAAATAACGGTCCGGGGACAGCTTGTGTTACACCATATCCAGCTAAAAACAACTCCTTCTTCATCATACCGCTATCCACAATTTCTGTTTCTAAAAGCGGGAGCACAACATGACCGCCGCCAAATACAAATGCCCCTGAGCGATACATCGTATCAAACAGCACAAGCAGCGGCGAGGACACAAATGTACACAAAAAAGGCAACCCAAAAAGCAAGGTGAAAAACAGGATAAGGGAGAATATACCCGTTTTTCTTGAAACAAAAAATGCTGTTATGTTCGTTATACCCGCTTCTTCTTCTCTATATACGAGATACCCAACAATACCGCTTACACCAATTACTATCAGTTGCATATACGATGATGGGAATAAAAAAAGACTCGCAGCGGCCGCAAGAACTATCGTTTGCCGCACAGCATCAGGAGCAAGCTTTTTCCCCATCTCAAATACCGCTTGTGCCACAACAGCTACGGCAAGGAGCTTCAAGCTATGAATCCAGCCGGCTTGCGCCGTTTGCTCGTGCACAAAAAGCGCAAAGCTTGTCAATATCAAAACCGATGGTAGCGTAAATCCAAGCCATGCCAGCAAACCGCCTAAAAAACCGCCTCGCACCATACCAATAGCAATCCCAACTTGGCTGCTTGCAGGCCCCGGCAAAAAGTTTGCCAGCGCAACGATATCAGCATAGCTTTTTTCATCTAACCATTTCTGTCTCTCAACGTACTCTCTGCGAAAATAACCAATATGCGCAGCAGGACCGCCAAATGATGTGCAGCCTAGACGAAGCGCCGTCCAAAATATATTTGTATATTGCTTCATTTTACCAACCCCAAACTATAAAAATGCGAAACACCCTTCATCCATTGTCCGCACCCATCTTTCATTATAGTTTGTAACGGGATGCCTGTCCCTACCTTTTTTGACTCTTTTCCCCCTTCTTGCCGCTTTGCTACGCCCTAATACGCTTAAGGAGGAGGTCTTCTCTCGGAATATGATACAATATGTAACAACGATATAAGAAACGAGGTAATGAAATGAAAAAAGTAGAGCTATACACACAGCCAGACTGCCCGCCATGTCAAATTATCAAAGAATTTTTCAAGCATTATGAAATTTCCTACGTAGAGTACAATATTAAGCAGGACGGTGCCGCCCGCAAGCGTCTTCTGCATGATTATAACTCATATTCTACACCGACTGTTGTCGTAGACGGAGAAGCAGTGACGGGATTCAATATTGAAAGACTGCAAAATCTTCTTGGAATTGAAGCGTAAAGAAAACTCGCCGATTAGCGAAGACAGAGGCGTAGTTGCACTGATACTGTATTCCTAAAGTTCCCCACTACGTCATAAAAGCGGACACAGCAGTGTCCGCTTTTATGAATAAAATCTAGTTATACTCAGCCATTCTCTTTCTGTTCCTTCTCAAGTGCCTGAATTTCTGCTAACAATATCTTGTTACTATGATAGCCTGCCAGCTTCCACGTTCCCTCCATTTGTTGAAGCGATACAACTTCATAGATTGCTTTATCCTTAAGATGCTCGTACACATACAAGAGACCGTGCTCCTGATCATAAATCGTTTTCGTTTCAGATGTAAAGGAAAACGGTGCTGTGTTAGTAAGTAAATATGTGCCAGGTCCTTTTGCATCATCGCTGTTTTCGTCAATGAAGACCTGCAGGAAATTATCTGTAAAATACGGAGACAGTTTCTGATACATCGTCTCCGATGACAGCTTCTTGCCCCGAATCGCAAATTGTGCTTCGTATCCTTTTCGAATTGTGTCAAACACAGCAGTTCTATGTATTTTCACATTTCCCTTGTCGGTGGCAATCGCCACGCTTTGCCCGACAATAATCGCAAGAAGCAGCAAAAATGCAATCCACGCTCCGTATCGTTTCAACATGTTTCCCCCTCCATTTTATCCTGTCTCCATTGTAGCAAGTCACAACACGGCATAGACAATCTTTCGTTCGCAAAATCGCTACAGCAATAGACAGCGTTTTTTGCTGATATGTAGCAGGATTTCCATAAAGGGAAAGAACAAAACAAAAAATACGCGAAAAAATAAAGAAAAGCGGACAAGGCCCGCCTTTTATGGCAGCGTAGGGATAGGCCAGAGTAAAAGGCGCTTTTTGCCCTTTGCAGAGGTTCAGCCTGGAGTCTGCCATTTTGGGCCTCGGGAGCTAGACATCACCCCGAAAGGTTATCCTTTCTTGTAAAGAAAACTCGCCGATTGGTGAGCCGTTGGGCGAAGACAGAGGCGTAGCCCTACTTATACTGTATTTCTAAAATTTCTCACTACGTCGAATTGGCATCTAGCTAGAAATTTATAATTTATACTTTCTTAAAGTGTAAAGAAAAACCGTGAGCGCGAAACAAATAGAACGCGCTCACGGCCTGTATTCTTCTCAAAATAACGCATCCTGCTCATATAAAAACTCATGCGACAAGTCAATAAACAAGTAATGCTGATCATCATCAATCGGGAACGAAAATGTACGAACCATCTCACCTGTGTCAATATCCGTATACAAGTCGGATAAACGCCCTTTCTTTTCAAAACGCATTTGCATGATATTTGCCAAAAAATACGGACGCCAGCTCCAGTTCTTTTGCTCATATTCCGGCACAAGCTCCCATTGGCCATTTTCCTTTACTAGGTTGCCAGACTTCTGAAAGCCGTCCTCATCACAGACGTACAGCCTAAAGCTGCAATCAGTAACTTCCTCACTAAGCGTCATGAGCCATTTATTAAAGCTCTCAATTTTCTTTTGCTTGGCCATCGCCGTGCTAATACGACTGCGCAGCCTTTCCGTTAGCGCATATATGTTTTCCAGCTTTCGTTTTTCATGAACGATAAATTCATGACATTCTTGTCTCAGCCGATCCTTTAAAATATCAGCATGCAAAAAGGATGGCATAAATCGCTGTAAATAGTCCCCTTGATAATACCGTCCCCCATTACGCCAGGCATATTGAAGCTGATAAAACGCATCAATATCTTCATAAAGAAGAGTTGCTCCAATTCTCCTTGCTAACAGAGAGATCGAATACAGCACATCTTGATAAGACTGCAGCATTGCAGTTTGCCGTAAGCTGCTCAAGTCCACCTTTAAAATGTCTGGTGACAACAGACTGATACGCTCAAGATTGCTCATACCTGCTCCAACCTTGTTAATGGCCAGCTGTACACCGTACGTCCGATAATAGGTGAGCAAATGTAACAATTGATTAAGATCACCTGTAAAATCCTGCTCTCGAATTTCCAACACAATATTTTTCAAGTCCAGCCCTTGCTTTTCATAAGCAAGCAGCTGATTCAAAAAGCTATCTTCCTCATCCTGCATGAGCAAATTGGCATTGCGATTAATGAATAACAGTGCTGACGGATCCGTTTCCAGATGCATTTGCAGCGCTTTTGTTAAAATCAAATTGTCGACCTCGATCCGATACTCTTCCGGAACAGATTCATCACGAAAAAACGACGCAAGACCTTGGATGCCTTGCTCTGTCTGAATGCGCCCGACCGCTTCATATCCAATTACCGTGTGCTCATCCGCACTGAAAATTGCTTGATAATAAGGAAGGACTTGATCTAAATTAGACATAACATCTAATGCGTCCACTAGTAGTACCCCTCCCTTCTTCCTTCTCTCCATCGCTCGTACGACACCCCTTGCCGTAATCTTCTTTTACTGCTGCATGATCCGCAGGGTCTTTCCTTTCGGCACTAACGGACTGCTTTCAGACAAAATATCCTCAAACATAGATAGTAATAGTGTAACATTCATTTGCTTTATAGACCATAAGGCCAATCCATCAAAAATTCATAATTTATTTGGAATATGTACTGCAGCAAATTCTTCATATTTGTGGGCGTAAAACCACGCTACCTCTAGGTTCGTGGTAGCTCACCTTACTCACCATATGTAAACACGTAGAGCCCAAGGTCCTAAGCCCTCGATCGCCAGCATGCACAGATGTCCATACTCATACCCGTCTCCCACCTTCTATTATAGGACTAATAGAAGATGGGAGACCACAAAATTTCCGACTACGTCGAGGTAGCTTCCGGCTAGCAATTTATGCTTTCTTAAAGAAAACTCGCCGATTGGCGAGCCCTGCCCTTGGGCGAAGACAGAGGCGTAGTTGCACTTATACTTTATCTCTAAAATTTCTCACTACGTCGAATTGTCTTCTAGCTAGAAATTTATACTTTCTTAAAGTGTAAATTAAAATGGATGCTGATGCAGATGCTGACCACCATCCATCGTCATCACCGCACCGTTTATATAAGAGGCCTCATCTGAAAGTAAATAACAGGCAAGGCCTGCGATTTCCTCTGGTGTTCCAAGACGACCAAGAGGTACGCTTTCTAGCGTACGCTTCGCAGCCTCTTCTGACACCCAAAGACGTTCTGCTCCTCCTGTACGTTCAATCGGCCCCGGCGCAATGGCGTTTACACGGATCCCATATTTTCTCCCCCACTCCACCGCAAGCGTACGAGTCATAGCCAATACGCCCGCTTTTGCCGATGCAGAATGAATAACACCAGGACCAGCATCCCAAGCATACGTAGCAATCATATTCACAATCCGTCCAGCAATCCCCCTTTCAATCCAATACTTTCCAACTGCGCTGCTGCAATAAAAGGTTCCGTTCAACACAATGTTGATAACAGCATTCCAACCGTTTACAGACAGCTGCTCCGCTGGACAAACAAAATTTCCTGCAGCGTTATTCACTAGATAATCAATACGCCCAAAAGCAGCATCCACCGATTGCACCATTTGCTGTGCTTGCTTTGGTTCACGCACATCCATTTGCACAACGAGTACCTGGTTCTCAAATTGCTCAATCTCTCGCTTCGCTTGCTCTAATGCTTCTAACGTACGACCTGTGATTACAACATACGCACCCTCGCAAGCAAAGCGAAAAGCCATCGCTTTCCCCATCCCGCTCGATCCGCCTGTTACAACAACAACTTTTCCCTTCATACGTCCCACCATCCCCTAAAATGGATACTTATTCATTTTATCATTGCTATTCTATGAATTATGCTTCATTCTTCAAAATAGCCTTCGATACGGAAAATTATTACAGCTTGAAAGAATATCTTTTCTTTGCTTACTGTCATACATACGAATAGAAAGCGATATAATAAAACAGATTTCTATAGATAGGTGAGAGACTATGACAAAGATTACTAGAAGGGCCTTTTTGAAAAAAAGTTTTTGTTTCTCGCTATATACACTACTAACATCAGGGATAGGGTATTATTACGCCAGACACATTGAACCTTCCTTACTTGTAGTTACCCGTCATTCCATCCGGTCTCCACTCATACCCAAAAGCTTTCACGGCATGAAAATCGTACAGTTCAGCGATTTGCATCTGGGCTACTATTATTCATTGCCTCGGCTTGCTAAAGTTGTGAATCGAATTAATCAAGAAAAAGCAGATATTGTCTTTTTCACTGGAGATTTAATTGACGATCAACGATCCTGTCCGTTCACCTCTCAGATTGCACCCATTCTGCAACGTATTCATGCTCCTTTTGGCAAGTATTGCATTTATGGCAACCATGATCACGGTGGGTATGGTACCGAATTGTACAAAGTGATTATGAATGAATCAGGCTTTATTCTGCTGCAAAACAGCGAACAGCGTATCCGTCTTGTTGATGGGAGTGAAATTGCTATTTTAGGTATCGATGATATGATGTTAGGGAATCCAAAGCTAGAACAGACACTGCGGCTCGCACGTCAGGAATTATATACAATTGTTCTCGTGCATGAGCCTGATGCCGCTCCAGTCATTGCACAGTACCCAGTAAACCTGCAGCTCTCCGGCCACAGCCACGGCGGACAAGTACAACTGCCTATCATTGGTCCTGTTATTACGCCTCCTCTTGCAAAGAAGTATATAGAAGGCTTTTATACCGTTTCTAATTTGACTGTATATGTAAATAGGGGACTCGGAATGACACGCGTACCGTTCCGCTTTTTCGCCCAACCAGAAATTACAGTTTTCACCCTCCAGCACGGCGAATAGTCGTGCTTTGCCTATTTTCTACAAGTTCTCCACGCGTACTGGCTCCTTTATTCTCTCAATTCCATAGTATATCGTAAGTTTAATAAAGGAGGTGAAAACTGGTTTCATAGAATTTCCAAAAGCAGGTAAATAGTTCAATTCTGAATTGTAGCTTTTGGTAATTTTTATAAACCAGGTTAAAGATGTATCCTCACTTGCAGCCTATTCCGTTTCGTTCTGCTCCTATCAACCCGGGAGACACACGCATTCTACCGTTTTTTGGCTTTCCGTTTTTAGCAGGTATCGCCGGCGGCCTGCTTGGCGGCGCCGCGATATCACTTTGGCGACCTTGGTTTGGCGGCTTTGGTGGCCCCGGCTTTGGCGGCGGCTTTGGTTACGGTTATGGTTTTGGCGGCCCTGGCTTTGGCGGCGGTGGTGGCGGCTTTGGTGGCCCTGGCTTTGGCGGCGGCTTTGGTGGCCCTGGCTTTGGCGGCGGCTTTGGAGAACGGATGAGGAC